>JAQVHG010000139.1:0-4660 GCA_028696365.1 Methanofollis sp. | reverse complement strand
CTGGTGTCCCGGTTCCTGAGCCCTACGCCTTCGACAGGAACATCCTGATCATGGAGTTCCTCGGCGAGGACGAGGTACCGGCACCCCAGATCAGGTATGTCGACCTCCCTGACCCGGACGCCACATATCACGAGATCATCGAGAGCATCACGACGCTATATCAGAAGGCCCGGCTCGTCCATGGGGACCTGAGCGAGTTCAATATACTCTGGGTGAACGACAGACCCTATATCATCGATATGGGTCAAGCGGTCATCCGCGAACACCCGAATGCCGGCACCTTCCTGGTCAGGGATATCAGGAACATCAACCGTTTCTTCTCCTCCTTCTGCGAGGTGGAAGACGAGGCGATGCACATGGAGAAGGTGACCGGCGGCGCGATCAGACCGCTCCGAGAGAAGAAAGATTGGTGAATGATATGACAATACAGGAGATAAGGATAGGAGAACGACGGATTGGCGCCCTCATCGGAAAAGGGGGAGCCACAAAGAGAAAGATCGAAGAGAAGACTGGGAGCACCATCAAGATCGACAGCGAAGAGGGCGACGTCCTTATCGAGGGCGAGGACGCCTTCGGAGTGCTGCGGGCCGCAGATGTGGTCACTGCCATTGCACGGGGTTTCTCCCCAGAGCGGGCCTTCGTGCTCTTTGAAGATGAGGATATGGCCATTGAGATCATCGATCTCTCTGAGATCGACCCCTCGCTCAAACAGCAGGAGCGTCTCAAGGGACGGATCATAGGCAAAGCAGGGAAGGGCCGCCAGCAGATCGAGAACATGACAAAAGTCGAGATCTCGGTCCAGGGAAAGACGGTGACGCTCATCGGCATGCCAGAAAAACTCAGGACCGCACGGGCCGCCATCGAGATGTTGATCAATGGTGCTCAGCATGAGACGGTCTTCTCCTTCCTCGAGAAGAAGCGGCGCGAAGAGCGCGAGGACATGCTGGGGTACTACTATTGATTGGCATTATTGCCAATGGAAAGAGACATACAAATTACTCTATATTTCTCACAATCTGGAATCAAATGTTCACGTGTGGAGTGGAAATAAAGGGGTCTATATGAAAGTGACTGACCTCCCCATCCCGGCACCCCTCAAGCAATCGTACACGACAAAGGGCATCAAGTCCCTTTACCCCCCGCAGGAGGAGGCGGTCAGGTGCGGGATCTTCGAAGGAAAAAACCTTCTTTGCGCCATCCCCACCGCGAGCGGGAAGACCATCGTCGCGGAGATGGTGATGCACCGCCAGGTGGAGGACGGTGGCAAGTGCCTGTACATTGTCCCATTGAAGGCGCTGGCCAGCGAGAAGTACGAAGACTTTTCAGAGAAGGGCCTCTCGGTCGGGGTGGCGACCGGGGACCTGGACCGGCGCGACGCCTACCTGGGCAGGAACGACATCATCGTTGCGACCTCTGAGAAGGTCGACTCATTGCTCAGAAATAAGGCGCCGTGGCTCGGGGAGATCACCCTGCTGGTCGTGGACGAGTGTCACCTCGTCGGGTCTGAGGACCGCGGGGCGACCCTCGAGATGGTGATCGCCAAACTCAGGCGCAGAAACCCTGAGATGCAGGTGATCGCCCTCTCAGCCACGGTCGGCAACCCAGGCGCTCTGGCCGGATGGCTGGATGCCGAACTGGTAACCAGCGAGTGGCGGCCAGTCGACCTCCGCGAAGGGGTCTACTGGCAGGGGGCGGTCCACTTCGAGGACTATACCCGCGAGGTGCCGAAGCCCTCAAAGGACGACGACCTCAACCTCTGTCTGGACACCATCGACGAGGGAGGGCAGTGTCTGGTCTTTGTGAACAGCAGGAGGAACGCCGAGGCATTCGCAAAGAGGGCGGCATCAAAATTGAAGGTCTCCGACCCCACCCTTGAGTCAGCAGCCGAACGGATCGAAAAGAGGGCATCGACCGAAATGGGCCGGACGCTTGCGCGTTGTGTGAAAGGCGGGGCAGCATTTCACCACGCTGGGCTTGCAGCGGCCGAACGCCACGAGGTCGAGGAGGGGTTCAGGACGGGGGCGATCAAGGTCATCTCTTCTACCCCGACCCTGGCCGCAGGCCTGAACCTCCCTGCCAGGCGGGTGATCGTACGCGATTACCTCAGGTTCGGCCAGAACGGGATGGCCAGGATCCCGGTCGGCGAGTACAAACAGATGGCCGGGCGGGCCGGGCGGCCTCACCTCGATCCGTACGGAGAGGCAGTGCTCATCGCCAAACGGGAAGATGCCTGTGAAGACCTTTTCGAGACCTATATCGCGGCACCCCCAGAAGAGGTCCACTCGCAGTGCAATGCCGAGAACGCCCTCCGTTCCCATATCCTCTCCCTTATCACCACCGGATTTGCGAAGAGCCGCACCGAGGTGCTCGCATTTATGGAGACGACCTTCTACGCCTACGAGCACCAGGGGCGCTCGTCGACCATCCAGGAGACGGTCGAGCGGGTCGTCGATGACCTGGTCAGGGCCGAGATGATCGACGAACTCGACGAGTGGCTCGAAGGGACGACATACGGGAACCTGGTCTCCAGACTCTACATCGATCCGAGGACTGCCGAGGCAGTCGTCGAGGCGCTGAGGTTACGGCCCGCATACTCAGATTTCGGGGTGCTCGAACTTCTCTGCGAGACCCCTGACATGCTCACCCTCTTCCTGCGCAAGGCCGACTATGAGGTCGTCGACCACTTCCTTGCCGAGCGCCGGGACGAACTCTGGACCGGGGTGCCATACGAATATGACGAGCGCGAGCATTTCCTCCAGAGTGTCAAGACTGCCATGCTCCTCCTCAATTGGGCCGAGGAGGTGACCGACGAGATGATCTGCGAGCGCTTCAATGTGGGGCCAGGCGACATTCACAACAAGGTCGAGACCGCGGTCTGGCTCCTCTACGCCACCTCGCGCCTTGCTCACCTCTTCGCCCCAGACCTTGAGCGACCGATCGGCGAACTGGGAACAAGGGTGAAGCACGGGATCAAGCGCGAGCTCCTCCCACTGATCAAACTTCGCGGGATCGGGCGCGTGCGTGCGAGGAGACTTTTCAACGCCGGGCTTACCACCCCTGAAGATATCAAGAACGCCGGCGTCAGGAGACTCGCCCCTGTCCTTGGTGAGAAGACCGCGGCCAGTGTGATCGTGCAGGCGGGTGGGACGGTCGAAGAGAGGGAAGAAGTTCCAGACGTGGAGACGGCTGACGAACCAATCCCCAAACCTCCAGGCGAACATCAGACCTCGTTGAGTGCATTCGGAGGAGCCAACCATGAATGAGTGTGAAGTGAAAGAGGGAGTCATCGAGGTGAACTCGCTGCCGGCCTTCCTCAGAAAGATGGCAGAGGTCGCCGAGATGTACCAGACTCATATCATCTGTTTTGACGCAGACGAGATGGCGGGACGCGGGCATGTTGAGAAGGCGGTGAGGCATGCAGTGCGTTCGTGGCAGAAAGGCCGGGCGATATCAAGGTCGCTGGAGATGGAGGCCCTCCTGTACGCCGCGGGTACGCGGCAGTGCAGGATCGGGACCGAGATGGGGCTTCATGAGGGTACGAACCGCTCCTATGTCTGCTTCTGCCCCCCCTCCCCTGAGGCCACCGAGACCCTAGGCGAGATGGTCAGATGGGTGGACGAGGATTGGGAGGAGATCGACCCCACCAGGCAGGCGCGGTTGATGAAACGCTTCGAGATCACCGAAGAAGAACTCGAGGCCGCAGATGGGAGGCTCGCACTCCTTGTCTATGAACGCGTGGCTCTCCTCGAGATAAACCGATAATTCGACTCTGTACAAACACTCACTCGTGAAAGTTCCCGAGGAGGAATTGAAGAGGGCTGTACCTTCTTCATGATTATCCATGTTACTTTCCCTGCTCAATCTTCATCGGAGAGTTCATGGAAAATGAGTGAGAATGAGTTCAAAAAAAATGATCAATTTTTGGCTCTGTAGAAATCCACTTAATGAACCTCTCTTGCGGGGGGCTTGGCCGCCCCCCGAAACCCCTGCCACAACACGATAGGTCGAGGACGATAGCACTCTCTTTATGGTCATCTATTCTGCCTTCCTGACCCTATCTTCCTCACGGGGGTCCGGGGGCAGAGCCCCCGGCGAGAGGCTATGGGAAGGCGGATGACACACATTCTCCCCACAATAACTAAGGGTTTCTACAAAGCCCAATTTTTGACTCTGTAGTATTCTGCATGAATCCCGGACTCAAGCATACGGAATGAAATGATCGTGGGTCTCCTGCTCGTGCACTGATGTGTGTTCCTCATTCTAAGCAAGACACCACGCAGGACGATCATCGAATGGCCGCCCCCACCCATCCTCATCGTGGAGGGACGACCGAAGGGAGTTGAGAAGATCTTTGATCTTCGATATGTGAAGGGGGGAACATGAGAAGACGAGTCTTCACTGACGACCTGAAGAAGTTTGAGAAAATCGGCCTTGAGAAATCCTCACCTTTTCTTAGTTTGGGCTCTGTAGAAATTCTCTTAGTGAATCTCTCTGGCGGTGAGCTGGCCGCCCCCCGAAACCCCTGCCACATGATAGGTCGAGGACGGCAACACCTCTGTCATGGTCGTCCATTCTACCTTCTCGCCCTCATCGTGCTCCTGAGGGTCAGGGGGCGAGAGGGAAGACAACGAATGCATGGGTGTGCGATGAAAAATCGGTG
>JAQVHG010000138.1 GCA_028696365.1 Methanofollis sp. | reverse complement strand
ATGCGAATTGAATAGGCCTGGAGTTCCTCTTGATGGCCTATGGGATCTGGTCGCAATACGCATACGCGACTTTGAAATTCTTCCGGGTCTTTTGGGGTATGTGCATCTCTGCTCTCCCTACGGAGCAGACATCTAGCGAGACCTTCACCAAACTGCCGCCCCGGTCTCTTTTCTTGTCTCTGGGGGTCTGAGGGCTCAATCGAGGATCAAAGATCCACGGTAGATCGAAGATCTTCCTGTCATCAAGAGTCTTCGATTTCCCTGCTCTGTAGAAATTCTCTTGATGAATCTCTCTGGCGGGGGGGCTTGGCCGCCCCTGGCCAAAGGGGTAGGAAGGCGGGGGACACAGATCCCCTCCACACAATGGATGAAGGTTTACCATGAGGTCATCCCAAAATCTCCCGTCCTCCCCCTTCTCAGAAGAGAGCACCGAATGTGGTGGAGAGATCCTCGCTCTCTTCGTTGCTCAACCATACATTCATGCCTTCCAACTTCACCGTGCCGGGGGGGAGTGCCGCCCGACCCCCGGGAGGAAGATAGGGTAGGGAAGGCAGAATAGATGACCATGAGGAGTGCTGCCGTCTTCGATATATCGTGTTGTGACGGGGGGTCCGGGGCGCGGCTAAGCCCCCTGGTCGAGGAGAGCGTTCTGAATTTCTGGAAGGAAGCACTTCGGTTCGAGGGGATGTTCATCCCTAGAAAGTTTTGGGATATACTCAATGCATATCTTCCGCCTGGGAGCGGCACGCCCCTCACCGAGGAGACCATCAAGAGGGCTTTTCTAGGGCTAAGATCATAACATCAAACATGAGCCAGATCCAAAACCTGTTCAATGAATGATTCAGAGATACCTGACTCTCACGATCACATAAAGTGGATAATGTATCACCTGATGGCACTGGAGTATGGGCATGATAAATTCAACGCCACAATCACTGAATTGACCGAGAAGAAAAGATTGAACAAAGCCGATCCATCAGAGCTCAGATCGATTATTCGGAAAACCAAGAAATTAGGCAGATGGTATCAGGAGTATATCCGCTCTCATCAATGTGCTGCGATGAACCATATCCCTGAGACTCAGAGGAAGAAATGGGAGAAAGAATTCCGCAAAATAGAAAATAAATCCTACTTCAACACTTTCGTCGATACATCCACGAAAAAGTATGACGCCTCGAAAAATGCTTTTAAGTCGGGTCATGACTTGATGAAAGAATAGGTTTGAGCAGATTTGTAGAATCAGGCATGGGCTAGAAGAGTTAGGCTCTGTAGAAACCCTCACCTATTATGGGTGCCAGGCGTGACTCCCCCCGCCTTCCCTCATGAATCGCGCCGGGGGCGCTGTCCCCGGACCCCCGGGACCACGATGAAGCCGGGGAGGCAGAATAGATGATCATGGAGGGTGATGCGGTCCTCGACCTATCGTGGTGCGGGGGGGGTTCGGGGGGCGGCAAGCCCCCCGCCAGAGAGAGACCCAGAGAATTTCTACAGAGTCGAACGGCCAAAAAAATACGATTCAAAAAGTGAATGATGTCCTGACTCCAGCCCGTCTATACCCTGTGTTTGTACATGAAGTAGACACACAGCGAGATCGCCAGGATCGAGATGGCCATGAAGAGCATATCTTGCGAGGTCTTGAGTACCATCGTGACCATCCTCTGGAAGAAACTGATGATCAACACTACGATGACGACCTCGGCGATCCTGGTCTTGAGATCTTCGAGGGTGTAAATCTCAAGGATATTATTGAATTCGCCTTCATTGCGTGCAACAACGATCTTTGAGATGAAGAGTTCGTAGACTCCGAAACTGAAGATCAACAGCACAATACCGATGAGATAAAAATCGACGGCTCCGATGATCCCGACGAGGATCTCCTCGTGCCTGATAGTCTCGTCGGCGATCGAGAGACTGTGCCTTAGAGTCGTGATGATCTCGATCGAACCGACGATAAAAAGCACGAACGCACTCAATATTCCAAAAAGAACTGCAAGTATCACGATCAAACGTGAATTCCAGATCCCTCTCTCAAGGATCTGTTCAAGTCGGCCCTGTGTTTTTTGGTCTCTGACTCGTGGAGATGAAGGTGCAGGGTCCATTTTTCTCAGACCGTGCGTACTGATTGGCACATGGGATTTCTGTAGAGCATCTCTGGGGATCTCATGCCGCCAGCACCAGGGATCTGGATTATATTCATAGGGGGGTGTTCCTGCCATTCATGGCATATACTGATGACGGTCAGACGCAACCCGTCGGCACTGAGCATAGTGTGACTGCTCCCCCGACATTTCCGACATTCAGTCGAGGGCATCTTGGGGTATTATCCCTGAGATTGCAGTCCCGATCTCATAGTATTGACCGCTGCGTTCTGGTCGCAGCCCATCACCGACCCGCAATGTGGACAAGAGTAGACGCGGTCAGAGAGTGTCTTTGCGACGGCCATCCCGCGTCTGGAACATTGCTGAGAGGTGTTTCTGGGGTTCACCAGGACCCACGAGTGAGCCAGCCTCTTCCGCTTTGCTCCCAGTGATCTCGATGAACATATTCCAGGCGACATCTGCAATGTTCTTCGCCATATGATCGTTCTTTTCCATTTTTATGGTTTTGTAGAAATCCTCGCATACTAATTCTCACATACTGTGTGGGGAGAACGTGTGTCCCCCGCCTTCCCACATCTTCGTGCGGGGGGCAGCGCCCCCGGACCCCCAGGATGAAGATAGGGTCGGGAAGGCACAATCGATCAATCTGAAGAGGGATGTGACGTTCACCATCTGCCTTCATGCGGGAGAGGGGGGGGGCGTCGATCCCGCCGCAGAGATGGTTATCTAGAGGGATTCTACAAAGCCCAATTTTTAGTTCTGTAGAATCCTTCACCAAGAACCGATGAGAAGTTCTCCAGAGTCGAAGATCTAAATTCTCACTTGTCCCCTCTACCGAGGACGGGCAGGGGACGGCACCTCGACCCTGGATGCATGCTCTGGATCAGCCTCAGGGATTTTGACAATCCATACATCTCAAAATATACAAAGGGTTATCTATTACTCTCTCCATGTAAAAATAAATGAGATTCAAAGTATTCTCACTGACATTGCTTCTTATAGCGGTGCTTTTTACCGCAGGGTGTCTCTCAGAACCTGTCGAGATCACGGTCGCGACCGAGGGGGCATGGAACGGGTCCTACGTCCTTGACGACGGGGACGAAGTGACGCTCTCCGGCGAAGGCCCGACGACCATCCCACTGGGAACAGACCCCGGCGAAGTTGCATGTAAATTCTATAAAGCCGACCGTTCTCCAGACCGAATGGTGGTGTCCCTCTCTCGCGGAGATACATTACTCGTGGAAGGGAACACCTCGGTGCCGGGCGGGATGGTCGGGTTCACCTGCAATATTTCGACAGGGCGGTACGAACTGAAGGCGCATACCGACGGTCCGAAAGAATATCTCTTGAATGTATGGTACGATGGGCCGTGGGAGGCGGAGATCCCCACAGACGGAGGGATGCGCCTGGTGAACGGGACCGAGTGGGGTTTTTTCCCCTATAACTCAAGTGACCTGTCCATCCATATGGGCGCACGGAAACTTGATGCATCAAATAATTCGCTGACCATCGGCATCTATGACGCACATTTCAGGGAACTCGCCGAGAACCGCACCTCTGAACCGAACGGCGCGGTGTCGGTCTCGTACGCCGTGGAGCCAGACCTCATCTTCAGAAGCGGGGTGAAAATCTCGGTCTCCTCTGAAGAGAGATGGAAGGGGTGGTATTTCGCGAATGAAACCCACACTTCCATCGAGGGGTTTGGAGAGGATGAGACCTATTATCTGGGCGATGTGAGCGGTCCGATACGTCTAATTGTTCAAAAATACGGCAATGACGATGAGAGACTCTCTGTCAGCATAGAGAAAGACGGCACGGTCTTGAACAGCGGTGAAACTTCTGAAAAAAATGGGAGCGTGAGACTCTGGGCAAATGCGTAAACTCTAATCCTATACCAATTCCTGGTTGAGCGTGTCTCGCCCCCCTCCTCGTCGATCGCACAGGGGGCAGTGCTCCCAGATCCCTGGGATAACGATTGGGTCGGGAAGGCAGAGTAGAGATGATGGGACGATCCTCCCCTCTTCGTTGCGCATCCATACATTCGCCTTCCCACCACCACCGCGCCGGGGGCTCAATCAAGGATCAAAGATCCACAGAAGATCGAAGTCTTCGACTCTGTAGAAACCCCCAGGATGGCAATCTCTGGCAGGGGGCTTGGCCGCTCCCCAGACTCCCCGCCACACGATAGGTCGAGGAGGGCGGCACTCTCTTTATGGTTATCTATTCTGCCTTCCCATTCTCATCACGCTCCCGGGGGTCCGGGGGCAGTGCCCCTGGCCAAAGAGGTGTGAAGGCGGGGGACACACGTCTCCTCCACACAAGAGGTAAGGGGTTCTACAGAGCCAGATCTTCTCGAACTCACTGTCGTTCGTTACCTCCGGACCCCCGGGATGGCGATAGGGCTGGGGAAGCAGAGATAAAACCATGAAGACGGGATGCAATCCCCCGCTAATCTTCCATCAGCGGGGAGGTCCGGAGGGCGGCACGCACCCCGGTCGAGGAGAGCGTTGAGAATTTCTGGAAGGAAGCACTTCAGTTCGAGGGGATGTTCAAGCCACAGGGAGTGTGGAATATACTCAAACATAACAGTCCTTTGCCGGGAATCGCCTGAATATGTCTTTGAGTCGGCGAGGGTTGAGATGAGGACGACTGAGGTGGAGATGCTGAGGGATCTCACGAAAGTGATCGAGGAGGAGTTAACAACTCTATAGAGCCCCTCCCACAACCTCCCACAAGTTTGATAGTACGGCTCTGTAGAAACCCCCAGGATAGAAATCTCTGGCGAGGGGCTTGCCGCCCCCCATCAGCGAGCATCACCAAGAGGATTTCTACAGATCAAAGATATTCTCAAATTCGCTATCAATCGTTCCCTCCAGCCTCTCGAAAACCTGCCGGTCTTCGAAGTTTGAATTGAGTGAACACGAGAAACACGAAGTGTTTCGAGAGCCCACGCCAAGAAGATATAAGGCAAGAGATTTACGCTTGCACTTAGGGCAGGCAGGGATTCTACAGAGCTCCATGAAAGAATTCATTCCGGAAATTAAATAACAACGCCTGATATATTCTCAGATGAGAATTCAAATGTTAGAATCATGTACCGAATTATCTGAATGTGAACATGTCATTTCCCAACACTCCCATGACATCCAACTCATAGGGCAGATCCCTCTGACAGATGATGATCGAGAAATAATCAACAAACTGATCCAGAACCAACTATCTGGAAAATTACACGAAAATCTAGACGAGGTGATGAATGAAGCGCCCTCTGTTCTCGCCTGCTACCTTGTATGGAAAGGGATAGAGAATTATACAGAGGGCGACTACTGGTCTGCTGTTTCAAATGACCTCGAAGGACTGAACACAGGCATCCAGGCAAAACTTGGAACATTTTTTCGATCATATCTCAAAAGAAAAGAAATGATACTTGTCGATATCCCAGACGCACGAAAAAATATCACTCCAATACTCATGCATGGCATAATCCCGAGGTCAAAGATCCCCGAATTTTTTGAGGAGATCGTGATCCCCCTCATCAATCATGAACTGGTAAACCTCTCAGACAAATATGAAATTGAATACTGGTTGGACCAACAGAGAAAGATGTACTTCCAGGAACAAGAACTTGAACAAAAAAAGAGAGAATTAGAAGAGATAGAGTCAGAGATCAACCTTGAGCAAGAATATTATTCCCACGCAACATTTGAAGAGAGAGATAAAATACTGAAAGACACAATCTCCCACTATCTTAGGGATTTAAAAGAGATTGAGGACCATTCTCAAGATACCACAGAATTTGAAGACCTTGAAAGAGTGCGATCTCTCTTTAAACAGATTGAAGAAGCACGTGCTACGCAAAAAACTCTCATAGATCAATACAACCACCTGACTCTACACCCACCCTGTTCCCTCCATAAATTATCTCCATATTTCGCTCCTGAAAATGATGATATACAGAATGCGTACTACTGCTCACTCCTCTTGGCAATAAAAAATACAATTG
>JAQVHG010000137.1 GCA_028696365.1 Methanofollis sp. | reverse complement strand
CGACGTCACCTCGGTGCGGGGCAAACAGATCATCATCGCCGCCGGCGAAGGGGCGAAGGCCGCCCTCCAGGCCCATACTTACCTGATGGCCGGAGAGGCGGCGGCTGCGGCAAAGGTCGCCAGACCCCCGCTCATCCCCCCTCACCCCTGAAGAGAGGATCGATGCCGGCGACCTTCTCCTCAGAGCCGATGACCACGCAGACGTCCCCGACTATGAGCACCGTCTCCCCGCTCGGGGCGGCGAACACCTGGGTCCCCCGGCGAACCGCCAGGACAGTCACCCCGTGGCGACGGCGCAGGTCGAGGTCGGCCAGGCTCCGTCCCTCGACCTTCGCTCCCTCACCTACCCTGAGGCTCTCGACCTCGGCTCCGGGCTGGAAGAACCCGATGTCGTGGAGGCACGGTGCCTGCCTGGCCGTGGCCCTGAGGAACCCGTAGCCCCCGGCCCGCACCTCGGCCGTGAACCGCTCGATCTCTTCTCTCGGCACCAGGTAGGCGGTGAGGATCCTGGTGAAGATCTCGACTGAGGTCTCGAATTCGGCAGGGATCACCTCGTCGGCACCGAGCCTCAGGAGGTCCTCCATCTCGCTCACATAGCGCGTCCTGGCGATGATCTGGAGGTGAGGGTTCTTCTGCCTCGCCGTCGCCACCACCCGCCCGGTCGCCGAGGGGTCTGAGATGACGACGACGAGCGCCTTGGCCCGATCAATGCCTGCCCGTTCGAGGACCGCTGCCCTGGCCGCATTACCATAATAGATCGCCTCTCCCCGCTCCCGCTCCTCGCGCACGGTCTCAGGGTTCATCTCGATGACGACGTACGGGATCCCAGCGGCCTGTGCGGCCCTGGCCACATGCCTGCCGCTGAGCCCGAACCCGACGATGACGATATGATCGCGCAGCGCCGGTTCTTCGGGCGGGGCCTCCCTGACACTCCCCAACCTGAGCCGCTCGGGGATGGGGAGGCGGCAGGAGCGCTCGGCAAGCCCTGGCGAGAGTCCGACCGTGAAGGGCGTGGCGATCATCGTGACCACTGCCACTGCTAGGAAGACCTGCTCGGCCAAGGGGCTGAGGAGCCCGTAGTCCACGCCCACCACCGAGAGGATAAACGAGAACTCTCCGATCTGGCTGAGCGCCGTCCCGGTGAGGACCGAGGTCCGCAGAGACGAGCCGATGAGCGAGGTGACGCCTGCAGCGATGACACTCTTGCCCAGGATGACGGCGAGGGCGAGGACCAGGACTGCCCAGGGGTGGTCGGCGACGAACCCGAGGTCGAGGAGCATCCCGACTGAGACAAAGAAGAAACTGGTGAAGACATCCTTGAAGGGGAGCACGGTACCGAGGGCCTCGTGGGCGTATTCTGATTCAGAGATGATCAGCCCGGCCAGGAAGGCGCCGAGGGAGAGGGAGAGCCCGGCGCTCTGGGTGAGCCAGGCGGTGAAGAGGCAGATGACAATGATAGAGAGGAGAAAGATCTCGCGGCTCCGCAGTCTGGCAGCATGGAAGAGGAGTTTTGGGACCAGCCACTTTGCCGAGACGACCACATAGGCGATGATCCCGACCGAGGTGAGGAGGAAGACCAGGACCGGGCCGGTGCCTGGTTCGCCGCCCTCCCCTGCAAGGAAGGGGACGAGGAGCATCATCGGGATGATGACCAGGTCCTGGAAGATGAGGATCCCAAGGGTGGTGCGGCCGTGTGGGCTCTCCACCTCAGAACGTTCCTGGAGGAGCGAGAGGACGATGGCGGTGCTGGAGAGGGAGAGGAGGAACCCGAAGAATACCGCCTGGCCGGGTGCAAGACTAAAAAAGATGCCGGCCGCCGCCACCGCGGCGACGGTGAGGGCCACCTGGAGGGTGCCACCGACGAGCACGGCCCGGCGGATCTTGAGCAGGTGCTGGAACGAGAACTCCATCCCGATGGTGAAGAGGAGGAGGACCACTCCGACCTCGGCAAGGGCCTGGACGCTCTCGGGGTTGTCGATGAGCCCGAGGGCGTGCGGCCCTGCGACCATCCCGGTGATGAGAAAGCCGACGATGCCCGGGATCTTCAGCCGTGAACAGAGGAAGAGAATGGCGATGGAGAGGGCGAAGATGACGAGGATGTCGTCGAGGATTACTGCTTCCATGAGGGCTCCTGTGTCTTCAGGAATCGGGAACCATCTCATTTAGGGTTTCTGGTATGGGCCGGTGTGGGGAGACGCAGAGATACCACGAGGTCGAGGGGAGAAGGGGTGAACGTTACCCTGATTCTAGGCTCTGTAGAAATCCTCTTGATGGATATCTCTGGCTGGGGGCGTGCCGCTCGAAGATCAGAGATCTTCTCAAGTTCGCTCCGCTCACACTCCGCCACACGAGAGGGCGAGGAGAGCAGCACTCTCTCCACGGTTATTGATGGTGCCTTCCCGCTCCTATCGTGCTCCCGGGGGTCCGGGGGCAGCACCCCCGGCGAGAAGATAGGGGAAGGCGGTTGAATCGCGCTCGTACCCATAAAAGGTGAGGGTTTCTACAGAGCCCGAAGATCTTCTTATGCTCGCTCTGCGCACATCCGAAAAGAAGTGGTGGCCAGCAATACTCTCGTTGTGGCTATCCATGGTGCCTTCTCGCCTCACTCTTCATTCATCTCGAAGATCAAAGATCCACGGGAGGTGAAAAGATCTTCCTGTCACCAGGAATCTGGTGATTCCCTGTGTTCTCGGATCCGCTCTCGCGCAAATTCCCCTGGGACGGTGAGAGGAAAGGGAATGCAGGGTTTTGATCGTGAAGAGGAGGGGCGTGTTACCGGTGCTTTCGCTTCGAGCATATCCCAAAACTTCCTGTGGCTTGAACATCGTCTTGAACTGAGGTCATTCCTTTCTGAGTTCTAAGCCCTATCCTCCACCGGGGAGCTTGCCGCCCCCCGAACCCCCCGCAGATGAAGATTGGCAAGGGATCGCATCCCTTCATCACGATCATCGCTCTGCCTTCCCGCTCCTATCTTCTTCCCTCGGGGTCCGGTGGCTCTACCCCCGGCGCAGTGATGTGGGAAGGCGAATGTATAGATGCGCAACGAAAAGGGGAGGAACGCCTCACCATCTCTAGTGTTATATTCTGGGAAAGGAAGGGCTGGAGAGTTTTGGGATGATCTCTTCATGAGCGATACCACCGAGAAAAAAAGAGGATGAGATAGATCTTCAGGCCTTCTTCCCGGCACGCTGTCGGTCCTTTTTCTCGTAGCCCTCACGCAGGAGGGTCATGAGGTCCTTGACCGGGAGGTCGGTGTGTTCGGAGATATGGTACTCGCAGAACGGGCAGCACGAGATGACCATCTCGGCGCCGCTTGCCTCGAATGCCTCCCCACGCTGATCTCCGAGGGCCGCCGCTACTTCGGGCCGGCCAGAGCGCACCCCGCCGCCTGACCCGCAGCACTGGTTCGGGGTCTCGACAAACTGCTCGACCACGCTCTTGAGAAGGCCCCGCGGCTCTTCGCTGACTCCTTGCCCCCTGAGAAGGTGGCAGGGGTCGTGATAGGTGACGGTGACCGGGAGGTGTGCCGGGGGTTCGCACCCGAATTTTGTGAGCACCTCAGTGGCGTCCATCACCGTGAACGGAGTCTGGTAATCGTTCTTGAGCGTCGACCCGCACCCGGCGCACATCGTCATCACGAGGTCGATCTTGCGGCTCCTGAAGGCCTCGATGTTGAGGCGCTTGAGGTGATCGACAATCTCGGTCTGCCCGCTCCTGATCAAGGGCGAGCCGCAGCAGACCTGCTCGTGCGGGATGATCACCCTGATCCCGTTTCTCCGCATCACCGCAAGCATATCGCGTGCGGTCTCAGGGAGGCGGCCGTTGTACATACAGCCCACGAAGAACCCGACCGTCGCCTTCACTTCGCCTTCGGGCTCGATCACCTCGGGCACCTCTTCGAGGAGGGTCGGTTTGCTCCGGTCCACGCTCCGACCGGTCTGTCTGACTGTCTTGGCCAGGTCGGTATGCCGGGGGAGGGCCAGGCCCTGTCTTGCCGCGATCTCGCGGAGTTTCTCGATCGCCTTGCCTGGGATCTGGATCTCCTTTGGGCAGACGATCCTGCATCGCTGGCAGGAAGTGCAGGCAAAGAGCCCCCGTTCCACCGCTTCGGCCACCCGGTCGCCTGAGTCGCGCGGGTCGAGGGCCAGGCGGAGTTCCTGGCGCATCGCCGTCGGGCCTGCAAACTCAGAGACCTTCAGGGCTGGGCAGACCGAGACGCAGGACATACACTCGATGCACTCGCGCAGCGGTTTGATCGCCTCGATCTCGGCCCTGGTCGGGAAGACCGCAGAGCCGTTTGGGGCGATGGAGGTGAACCGGTCCAGGTACGGTGCCAGGTCTACCTCCAGGTCTCGCGTTACCGGGAGGTCGAGGGGCTCGACGACCATCCCGTTGTGGGCCTCGGTGAGGCATGCCAGCCCGGGCGTGCCGTCCACCTTCACCGCACAACTCCCGCACTGCCCGGCGCCGCAGCACCAACGGTAGGCAAGTGTCGGGTCCATCGCGTGGACGGCGTGAAGGGCGTGGAGGACCCGCGCCCCGTCGTGGACCTCGACGGTGTACTCTTCAAGGTGTGGTTGGGTGTCGGTCTCAGGGTCAAAGCGCGAGACCTGGAATGTGATCTCTTTCATGGCTCTCTCTCCTCGATGGACACTCCCTGCAGATTGATCCTGGTGTGACCGTACGGCGAGTGGGCAGCGTCCCAGTCCTGGGAGACGTCGGTCCGGTAATGGGCCCCACGGCTCTCTGGCCTGAGCAGGGCTGAGCGGACGATGAGCAGTGCGGTGGTGCAGAGGTTCTGGACACCGCAACACTCGATGAGGTTACGTCCCGATGCCGCCCTGAGCGGGGTGGTGAGCAGCCCTTCGACGACCCGCTGCGTCGTCTGCAGCCCAGTCGCGTCCCGCCTGATCCCGGCGCCGTCCCACATCGCACGCTGGAGGTGTTCCTGCGCCCAGGTCGGGGAGGACTCGCCCTCATAGAAGGCGGCAAGCCGTTCTTCCTGCGCCGCCACCTGGGCTCTGTTCAGGGCTTTTGCCCGTTCCGGCGCCTGCCCTGCCGCCTCGCCTGCCCGCTTCCCGAAGACCTGGGTGTCGGCCAGAGCGTTGCCCCCGAGACGGTTGGCCCCATGGACCCCGCCGGCCGTCTCGCCGCAGGCGAAAAGCCCAGGCAGGCTCGTCTGGCAGGTTGGGGTGATCCGCAGCCCGCCCATCACATGGTGGGCGGTGGGGGCGACCTCCATCGCCTCGGTCCTGATGTCCACGCCGTACCTGAGGAACTGGGCGAGCATCAGGGGGAGGCGCTCCTCGATCTGGTGTGCCGGCAGGTGGGTGACGTCCAGCCAGACGCCGCCGTGGGAGGTTCCCCGCCCTTCCAACACCTCGGTGGCGATCGCCCGCGCCACCACGTCGCGGGTGGAGAGTTCCATCCGCTCAGGGTCGTAGTGGTGCATGAAGCGTTCGCCCTCGGCATTGATCAGATGGCCCCCTTCGCCCCGCACCGCCTCGGTGACCAGGCGCCCCCTGGCGTCGTACGGGTAGACCGCACCGGTCGGATGGAACTGGACCATCTCCATATCGATCAGGTCGGCGCCAGCGCGGTAGCCGAGAGCGAACCCGTCGCCGGTGCCGGTACCGGAGTTGGTGGAGACGTCATAGACCCGCGCGCCCCCGCCGGCTGCGAGGACGACGGCGTCGGCGCGCACGGCGACCATCTCGCCGTTCCTGTCTAGGCCCAGAGCCCCGCAGACCCGGCTCCCGTCCTTGAGCAGTTCGATCGCGGCCGTCTCCTCGCACCGCTCTACATCGCTCCCGCGCAGCCGCTCCATCAGGGTGGCCATGATCTCGTGGCCGGTCCGGTCGCCTGCATAGCAGGTCCGCGGGAACGACTGCCCACCAAAGGAACGCTGGGCCACCTCGTGGTCGGCCGAGGCGTCGAAGACCGCCCCCCATCTGACCAGGTCGTCAAGACGCGCGGGGGCGTCGTGAACCAGGGCCTCGATCAGGGCAGGGTCATTGAGGTACGCGCCTCCACTGAGGGTGTCGGCCACATGGAGGTCGCAGGTATCGTCGTCTTTGAGGACGGCGTTGTACCCGCCCTCGGCCATTGTCGTACAGCCGCCTTTCCCGGTGATACTCTTGGAAA
>JAQVHG010000136.1 GCA_028696365.1 Methanofollis sp. | reverse complement strand
TTCACGGATCACCCGCCTGATCCAGGGCCGTATCGGCCCCTGTTTCTGATCTGCCCATAGGGGCCTTTACTCATCCAGCGCGATGAGGAAACCACCTCTCACCACGTCCTCTGGTCGCCTATATGAGTGCCAGTAATGATAATGGCCATGCCCTCCATGTACGGCCACAGGAGGGGGCGAATAGATGCGAGAATATCGCCCCAATTTCGGAGAGATTTCTGAGGATTTTAATCAGAGATCGCCCTCGCACGCATCTCTCACATGGATCCGAACATAGTTCTTGACAGAGCGACGTTTCGTGGTCAACTTCGGGACGCAGACATCGACAAGAGAGCAGAGTCTGCAGGCCCGAGATTTTTCTGCGGCAGGAGTTTTCCCCTTCCTGAACAGGTCGTGCATCTCTTCAGAGAGAGCACAGACATGGTCCCGCAATGCATCGGTGAGGGCGAGGGACACCCGTCTCCGGATCTCATGGTAATACAGTTCAGCCGACCTGATCTCGACACCGAACATCTCTTCGAGGCACATCGCCTGGGCACAGAGTTGGACCTCGTCGCGTTCGTCGACCTTCGGTTTGCCTCTCTTGTATTCGATCGGGCGCATCGTCCAGAGGCCCTTGTGGCCGGGCAAAGCGATACCCTCTTTCGACCGCGTGTACTCGATCACGTCGGCCACCCCATAGAACCCAAGCGCATACGACACCAGAGGGAACGCCCGGGAGATCACGACATCACCCCTGCTCTCAGTAAAATAGGGGTCGTCCACCCGTTCATGCAAGAAGTGACCCTCTGTCGTCCGCAGATTATCTTCCCACTGGCGTTCGATATGGATTAGGGCCCATTGCCGTTTACAAAATGAGAAGTGTTGTATGCCTGACAACGAGAGTAACTCGTCGTCGGCATATTTTTTCCGGATCATAACTTTTCGATCAGTTCAACGCCGTCAGGGACGTCGTCGGAGACTGTGACGCGGTAATCGTCGAATGAACGCGGCGGGAGATCGCCGGAGAGACGTTCCACCTTCACCCCGTCAAAGAGGACGTGAGCCTGGCAGCATCCGAGTGCGTTCTTGTGTTTGAACACGATCAGTTTGCGTGCAGACATCTTCCCGCGCGCCGCCGAGTGGTCGTGCTCGAACATATTGACCAGACTGTCCCAGAGCAGTTCCAGGTCGTCCTCGTTAAACCCGGTCGTCTTCTGGGCTAGGTGTGCAGAGATATATCCTTCTGCACGGTACAGCGCATAGGGCACCATCTGCTTCTTGCCCATCGTCTGGCCCTTTTCCGCGTCTTTCTCATTGGTGACCGCGCAACGGGTGACCGTCACCTCCTGCTGGAAGACCGGGTCCATGCTCCTGGCAAAGTTGATCTGCACTGGCCCCCGCACCTGCCCGCAGTTCACCTCAGTCGTCATCACAGCACCAAACGTCCTGATGTCAAAGAAATTCTTGCACATGAACCCGGTCAATCTCGAGTCAGTGGGTTTCTTTGACGAAGGATCGATCTCAAGATAGTCGTAGGCCTTCTTGTGCTGATCATTGAGAATAGCACCTGACCTGACATAGATCTCATACCCCTGTTCTCCATCCTTCACAAGGTCCACATAATCTCTGATCTTCCTCTTAAGACAGACGTCGGTCACGATGCCGTGGCCGGTCTGTGGGTCGATCCGAGGCATATTGCCCATATCAGGATCGCCGTTCGGGTTCCCATTCTCGACATCAAACAACAGTACAAACTCATACCGATTCTTGATAACTTCACTCATAATTTACGCCCCCTCAACCGGAGTCTCATCTTTTTTCTGGAAAAATGCCTCACGCTGATGATAATAACCGAGCATGAACATCCCCTGCTCTTCAAGGTTCAGATATGCAGGGAACTTGTCAACGCCCGATAAAATTTCCTCGATGGACTTGCTCGACTTGAACCCCCATTCAGACTTGGCGATATGGTGCTGAGCAAGTTTGAGCAAAACCGGGAATACTACAGCCGGCGTCGACGACGCACTGCTGAAGTACTTGCTGTTGATGGTGCTCTTCATCTCTCTGTTCGTATCACTCTGTGCCTTCTCAAGGACTGCAAACAGTCTTCCAAGACGATACGGCACATCAGGGTTCTCTTCATTCAGACTCACAGTAATCAAATCCTCCTTTAATTTAGTGGCGCCAGAACGGCTCTGTCTCAGCAGATATGCCTTGATAAACCCGGCCTGAACCGAATCGATCGACCGCCCAACCTTCACGCGGTTCAGGATCGCACCGTACATCTGGACCGGATAGGGCTGGTTTTTCAGGACCGCATTCATGACCAGGCCGCCGAGAAGTGGCGAGACCTTCGGAACATTAGAGTTCGATTTTTGATCTTTCGACCCCTTTGGGAGGGTCGCTTTCAACAACCGGGAGATCGAGACATATTTCGGGCTGAGATCACCTTTGATGATCTCCATATCCAGGTGGTGGCGGCCAACCCTGGCAACAAAATTTCCAAAACTGTCCATATACCAGAACCGCACCGCGAGCCTCGCATTGTTGGGGGAGAGCCCAAGGATGTAGAAGTTCGTCTCCGGGTCGGTATGGATATCTGCCCGATTGATCTTCTGGCCAGCCCTCACTTTTTTGAGAATGTCTCCGACCAGTTTGCGTGTTTTTTTATCCCTAACCCTCACATCGTTTTCGGGTTCATCGTCGTCTGGGTCGACCTTCTCCTCACGGGGATTCATTAGGAAGCGTGCCAGGTCTTCACAGGTCCGGTCCTCTGTCTCTGCCCAGAAGACCGTCGTCGTATCAGCGATACCCATCCGGTTCTCCTGATGGGCAAGGAGATAGTTCAGCGCCGTCGTATACTTGAACATCGAGGTCTCGCCGACGGGCGCGTTGTAACTTTTCTCTTTCCCGTACGACTTGAAGGCTTCGTCATTGAAACTGACCAGCGAAGCGCCTGCTTTCTGAGCGCCGACCACACCCTTGATCTTCTGATGCAGTCTGGCGATCGGCTCGTCCTGCCCGCTCACCAGACTCTGAGCAACAACCAGGTCGTCGTCGGTTTCGCTGGAGAAATAATCCTCCCAGGCATGCCGAACTGCGCTGTTCCTGTGCAGGTAGTCTCCCCCACACTCGAATACAAAGTTCCCTCCATTGAGGATCTCGTCCTTGTACTGGAGGATCTTTGGATGATCGAGGAACGACTCAGGTTCCCACCCATCCAGGAACTTCAGGAAACTCCTGACCTCTGCGTCGTCCACGCCGTCGAGCACCTGGTGGTGGAGGGCCTTGAAGGCTTCAAAGCATTCTCTCGAACGCGATGAGACCAGGACAACCTCTTTGTCATCTTTCTCAAGAACCGAAGTCTCCTGCGGATCGCCATTTTTAGCCTTCTTTGCGATATTCTTCTGAAAATCTTTGACCGTCTGTTTTTCGACGCCAAAGACATACTTCGCATTGTCGCATGCGCAATACGGGACAATGCCGTTGGCGCGAAGGGACCGGAGAGGGACATCCATCTCCTGTGGCCTCGGCTTCTTATCATCGCTCCTGAGGTCGACGATGTGCGTCACCTCGCCATCTTCAGAGATTACAAGAGCAAACGAAACATCTGCCGTGCTGTACCCTGGTCGGGCAATCTTCACGCTCTCGTCCTGATCTAAGATATCATAATACCGGCAGAGGGCCTGAATGATCACGATACACCCCCGGCACCCAGACATTCCCTGACATCGATCACACCGTCGACCATCCTGGCCCTGAAGAAGACTGGCCTCATATCGTCGGCAAAATCGATGTCATAGAGCATGAACCCGAGATCCCTCTCTCCGTGATGACTTGAAGAGGGCACCTCCCCTTCGATGAGTTCAAACTGAGCGGGAAATTCGCGACACCCCAGATACGGATGATGGAAACACTGCCCTCGTCTCATCCTCCTGAGCGCAATGTTGTAGTGCTTCTCAGGCGTGTCTTCAGGCCCCGCTTTTTCGGTCATTTCAAAGTGCGCCTCGATGCAGTAACAGACATCACGGAGCAGAAGGGAAGCCCGCTGGACGCGGTTCTCGTTTGGATCCTGATAGAGCGTGACATCCTTACCTTTGAGGGCGGACTTCACTTTTGTTGCAGGGATCTTTCCGAGAATTTCATTCCTGCGAATGTTGTCGTACTTGAACGGATTCATGACATGGATCCTGTCGATCTTCCAGCAGATCGCAGGTTTCCAATAGATCGCCTCAAGGATACCTCGTGCCGCCGAAGGCGTCATCACGTCATAACTCACCCGCTCGACCTTCATCTCAGGGCGCGTGAAGCAGGCATAGTCTCCCCAGACTTTTAAACAAATTCCAAATCCCATACCAATCACCTCCCTAACTAATCAATAGTGAACCATCATATCCATAAAATTTGCGATATAAAAGCCCTGTTTCATCAGAGTAACTCCCGGAATCTTTCAGTACGAAAAACCGCCCGTCAATGGACTCCAGAGCATCCGTTTCCTCCAGATCTCTGAACTCATTGGCATAGACGCTGACCGTATAGGGCTGAAGTCTTCGTGCGACCTCCCATGGAGAGGAGGTACCTTTGAGTTCCTGTATCGTCGATCTCGCATTCTGATCATATGGAACGATGACCTCTTTTGTACCGCTTTCGATGATCCTGAACGCAGCGTCAACATCCTCAAACGGAAACTCAAGTCCTCTTCCCCCATCTTCAAGGCATGAGAGGATCTTTTTCCGGTCAAGCCCGTCATCCCCCTCATAGAAGTAGAGCCTCTGGAAGTACTCCGCCACCGCAGAGAGAGAGAGCGGGTCATCGGTGGTATCGAGGATCATCTCGCCGATCTCGGCGACCCGTCGCTGCCAGCTGGTCGCCCGGCCATGGGGTTCGGTGGACCCGAAGAGGTAGACCTCACCTGACTCCAGCCTCCCCTCACGGTTACACCTGCCCGACGCCTGGGCGATGGAATCGATGCCAGTCATCGCCCGGTAGACCACCGGAAAGTCGATGTCCACTCCGGCCTCGATGAGTTGGGTCGAGATGACGCGGCACTCGGCACCTTTTTCCAACTGCTCTTTGATGCTGGCCAAGACCACACTCCGGTGTGCCGGACACATCCTGGCGCTGAGGTGATAGCATGCACCCGATCCCTTGAGGGCGTCATAGAGTTTTTTTGCGTGGTTCCTGGTGTTGACAATGCACAGCACCTGAGGGTGCGCCTTCAGTCGAGCAGAGAGTGCGACGTCGTCCAGGTCTCCGAGGTCATGCACCCGCACCCGCCTGAAGGCCTCATACAATTCTTCCGGCGAGTCGGTGATCTCAATGGGTCTGAGGGATTCGGCCAACAGATCTCCGAGTTTCGGCTGGGTCGCCGTGCAGATGACGACCGTCGAACCATAGTTCCTGACAAGTTCGGAGAGTGCCGCAAGGCAGGGTTTCAGATACTCTGTCGGGAGCATCTGGGCTTCATCAAGGATGATCACACTCTTTGTCAGGTTGTGCAGTTTTCTGCACCTGGACCGTCTGCTGGAGAAGAGCGACTCAAAGAACTGGACATTGGTGGTGACCACAATGGGCATGTCCCAGTTCTCTGACGAGAGCCTGAGTATCTCCTCTATTGACACAGAGTCTTCAGGAGGGATCTTTGCCGGGTCAAAATTGCTGTGATGTTCCAGCACATTTTTGCTCCCAAAAATATCCCTAAACACCCTGGCATTCTGCTCGATGATGCTGGTATAGGGGATGACATAGAAGATCCTCTGCAGGCCGTGTTGTTTCAGGTGGTCCAGGGCAAATGCCATGGATGAGAGGGTCTTCCCTCCCCCGGTGGGGACAGTCAGGGTAAACATCCCAGGTGGGAGGATCGCTTTTTTTCTGCATTGCTCCAGGATCGCCTGTCGATACCGGTTGATCTCGCTCTCCCTAGCACCTGCCTGCACCGCCTCCATGTGGTCCTCGAATTTTCTGGAAAGGTGGTCGAATGAATCATACCGGCCCCTCAGTGCGGCCTTTTCAGGGCTGGTGAATGCTTCGGTGTCCAGGGAGTCGGCATCGACCAGGCATGAATAGAGCATGCGGGTGTAGAACGAAAACGTGAACCCGACGGTGTTTTTGAGGGGGCGCGGGATGTTCTGAGTTCCATTCAACGTAGGGATCGAGATTTCCTCGCGGTAGGCAGAGTAA
>JAQVHG010000135.1 GCA_028696365.1 Methanofollis sp. | reverse complement strand
AGAGTGGTGGGGGCGGGGACAATCTCCGGGGTGAAGACGACATGGTCGAGCCAGCCGCAGTCCTCGCCGCCATCGTTGCCGCTCATGTCGATGTAGGTCCAGCGCAGGGTGTGCTCGCCCTCGCCGAGGTCGAAGGTCTCATGGGACCAGTCGGCGGTTGTCTTGATGATCTTGTAATCCCCATCAGAGGAGGTGGCACCGTCGATGGAGAACTCCAGGCTGCCCTGTGAAGAGAAGAAGTTCTGGATGTTCGCCTTCCAATCGAAGGAGAGGGTGCCGGCGCCAGTGACCGTGGTCTCGATCCAGGTAGACTCAGAACTGGAGAGGCATTCACTCCTGGCACTGTTCCCGTCGGTCACTCCGTCCTGAATATCCACGCTCCAGTTTGCGTCGCCGCCGGTGGTCCAGATGAGGTCAGGGGCGTCGAGGGCGTCACCAAGGGGAGGTTTTTCAGGCGCTTCTCCGGGCGTGAATGAGACAGCGTCGAGCCAGCCACAGTTCTCGCCTGCTGAATCCATTTTATGGAATTGCCACTTGAGTTCGTGTTCACCTTCAGGAACAAAAACTGACTCTTCTTTCCAGGAGTTCTCTGTCCCGGCAATCGTCTTCAGATCTGCCCCATCAAGGGCAAAGTTCAGCGAACTGCTATCTGAGCAAGAAGCATCCCAGGAGAAGGAAAGAGTGCCAGGACCAGTAATAGTAGTCTTGATCTCAGAGTCTCCAATGAACCCAGAAAGTTCACCACTCCTGGCAGAACTTCCACCTTTTACAGCGTGTTCGTTGTCGACCGTCCAATCGACATTGTTGCCGGTCGTCCATACAAAGTCCGGGGCGTCGACCGCCGCCCCGAGGCCCGTGTCTTCGGCGGCCGCGGGCATGACCATCACACAGAAGAGGAGGAGGATGGCCACGGCCATGGCAGCCGCGTGAGTATATGTGTCTTGTTGACTTCGGTACATGGTTCAACCTGTTTGATAAATTTAGTTACAAGAGGTACCTCGCTATTTAGTGAAATAAGCTTCTAAATTGCCACAATCACTCAAAGAAACTATAATTGTGACATAAATAATATCCAGAGATTTAACCAGGTTCACTTAACCAAACCATTTCACCTACAATATCAATGAAATTCTACCGCCGCCAAATGGCCATCCAGGGGATAATCATAGCAGGAAAGATCTCGGTCGGCCGAAGAGAGAGAAAAACTCGCCAGATCCATCTCCCAGCGATCCAATAATCTACCGCTATGAAAGAGACAGAAGGAAGAGCCACTGACGAGAGGGGCGCCTTACCCGACTGAGAGGAGGATCAAAAATCTCACCATTCAACCCCGAGAAAACTCCACCTATCCTTGGTGCGAGCGCGACTCGCCCACCTTCCCCGGTCTTCACACCGGGGGCGTTGCCAACCGACCCCGAACTCCCTGCTGATGAAGATTGGCGGGGGATCGCATCCCGTCTTCACGATCATCACCCTGCCTTCCCGCTCCAATCGGCATCCCGGAGGTTCAGTGGCAACGAACGATAGTGAGTTCGAGAAAATTTTCTATTTTCGATGTGCGAGCGGGAGCGAGCATGAAATAATTTGGCTCTGTTGAAACCCTAACTTTTTCCGGATGCAAGCGCGATTCAACCGCCTTCCCTCCTGAATCTCATCGGGGGCTCTGCCCCCGGACCCCCCACAACGAAGATAGGTGGGGGCGGCAATGAAGTGGCGGCCACTATGGTGTCCTACCCTGAAGAGAGAGCAAAGATCCACAACCTGGAAGCCACCTAAAATTTTCATCCCGTATGCGTGAACCAAGGTCCATGCTGAATTCTACAAAACCAAAATAGATCCCGTCTCCCACGCGAGAGGGGCATGCAGTAGATCTGGGCAAAAAAAGAGAAGAGATCCTCACGCTCAGTGCTGGTAGAAGTAGTGCTCCACTTCCCAAGGGTGGACCATCGAGCGGTAACTGTCCCACTCCATCTCGGTGAGCCTGGTAAGGTTCTCGACGACATGAGTCCCCAGGACCGAGCAGAGAAGTTCGTCCTCCAGCAGGTATTGGTTTGCTTCCATCGGGTTGTCGGGCAGGACATCGATCCCCGCGGCCCGCCTCTCCTCTGCCGAGAGCTCGAAGATATTCTTGTCGGCGCTTGTCGGCGGCGCGATGCGGTTGCGCACCCCGTCCATCCCCGCCGCCAGGATCACCGCAAAGGTGAGGTACGGATTGCAGGTCGGGTCAGGGCTGCGCAGCTCCATCCTGGTGGACTTGCCGCGTGGTGAAGGGACCCTGCAGAGGGCCGTCCGGTTCGAAGTGCTCCACGAGATATAGACCGGGGCCTCGTAGCCAGGGACCAGGCGCTTGTACGAGTTGATGGTCGGGTTTGCAATCCTGGTGATCCCCCTGATATGCTTCAAGACCCCGCCGATGAAGTGTAACGCCGTCTCAGAGAGCTGGAGAGGTGCGTCGGGATCATAAAAGGCATTCTCCCCGTCCTTGAAGAGCGAGCAGTTGGTGTGCATCCCGCTCCCATTGATCCCGTAGATCGGCTTGGCCATGAAGGTGGCATGGAGGTTGTTCATGAGGGCGATCGTCTTGGTGGCGAACTTGAAGGTGACCACATTGTCGGCCATCTGGAGGGCGGGACCGTACTTGAAGTCGATCTCGTGCTGGCTCTTGGCCACCTCATGGTGGGAGGCCTCGACCACAAACCCCATCTCGGTGAGCGCAAGGACAATGGCCCGCCTCACATTCTCGGCAAGGTCGGTGGGCGCGAGGTCGAAATACCCACCACAGTCCTGGAACTCGAGTGACGGCCGACCATCGATCATCTTGAAGAGGAAGAACTCCAGTTCAGGCCCGGTGTTGAACTCGTAGCCGTCTTTTGCCGCATCGGCCACGACCTTCTTGAGGATATGCCTTGGGTCGCCCTCGAACGGCCTTCCGTCAGGAAGATGGACGTCGCAGATGAAACGGGCGACCGATCCTTCATCCGATCTCCAGGGGAGAAGGGTATAGGTCGAGATGTCAGGCCTCAGCACCATGTCGGACTCTTCGATCCTGGCAAACCCCTCGATCGATGAACCGTCAAATGAGATGCCGTCGGTCAGGGCTTTCTCCGCCTGGATGGGTGGGATCGCCACATTTTTCGGTTGCCCCTGAAGGTCAGAAAACTGCAGACGGATGAATTTCACGTTGTCTGCCTTGATCCTTTCCAGCAGTGCCGTAACCTCGTCGGATGGCATAACGGAAACATGGTTCCACCCAATAGTATATATGACTACTGGAGCTATGACTAGCGAGCACCGCCACCCCGCCGGGTGGCCATGGAGCAGACCATGTGTGGAATCATCAGCGTCGTCGACCGCTCAGGGGCGGTGATGGACGGCGCCCGTATCAAAGACGCTCTCGCAATGATGAACGAACGCGGCAGCGGGGAAGGCGCAGGGTACGCGGTATACGGCGCGTACCCTGAATATGCAGACTGCTACGCCCTCCACGTCTTCTTCGACAACATCATCGAGACCAAGTCTTCACTGGACACCCTCCTCGAGACCTGGGGAGAGATCGTCCACGAGGAAGAGATCCCAACCTACGAACAACCGCACCTCAAGAAGGTCCACACCCCGTGGCGCTACTTTTTCAGGCCAGACCCCTCGCTGATGACCGGCACCCCCTCGCCAGAGGAAGACATCGTCACCTACCTGGTGATGAAGGTGAACACCGCGGTCCCTGGCGCCCTCATCTACTCGTCAGGCAAGAACATCGGGGTCTTCAAGGCCGCGGGATGGCCCGAGGAGGTCGCCGACTTTTACCGCATCCAGGACTACGAGGGCTACATCTGGCTCGCACACAACCGCTACCCGACCAACACCCGCGGCTGGTGGGGCGGGGCCCACCCCTTCAACCTCCTGGACTGGAGCGTCATCCACAACGGCGAGATCACCAGTTACGGCACCAACCGCCGGTACATCGAGAGTTTCGGCTATAAGTGCACGATGTTCACCGACACCGAGGTGGTGGCCTATCTCGTCGACCTGCTGGCGCGGCGCCACGGCCTCGACAAGACGCTCGCCGTCCGTGCGCTCGCCCCGCCCTTCTGGGACGAGATCGACCGGATGCCCCCGCGCGAAGAACACCTCTACCGCGCCCTCCGCCTCACCTACGGCCCTGCGATGATGAACGGTCCGTTTGCGATCGTGGTCGCCAACCGCGACGGGATCGTCGGGTTCACCGACCGGATCAAACTCAGGCCCCTCGTCGCCGCCGAGGAAGGAGACCGCCTCTACATCTCCAGCGAAGAGGCGGCGATCAGGAGGATGGCCCCTGACCTCGACCGGGTCTGGATGCCTGGCGCCGGCGAACCGGTGATCGGGAGGGTGCGCTGATGGTGCTCGGGAGTGTCCCCCTGAAGTATAAGGTCACCATCGACCGCGCCCGTTGCATGGAGTGCGGGCGGTGTGTCGAGAACTGTCCCTACGGGACGTTCCGGTGGGAAGGCGACCAGATCACCGTACACTCCAGGAACTGCACGGCATGTCACCGCTGCATCGCCATGTGCCCACGCGACGCGATCAGTCTGGAGGAACGGCCGGTGGACTACCGCTCCCACCCGCTCTGGACCGCCGAGGCGCGGGAAGCGATCTTCAACCAGGCACGGACCGGCCGAGTGATCCTGGCCGGGATGGGCAATGCCCAGCCCCTCCCCTCGATCTTCGACCGCCTCCTCCTCGATGCCTGCCAGGTCACCAACCCCTCCATCGACCCGCTCAGGGAACCGATGGAACTGCGGACTTATATCGGCAAGAAACCAAGGAAGTTGGAGTTCTCGCGGACCGAGGCCGGCGACGTGGAACTTGAGACCACACTCGCCCCAAACCTCATGCTTGAGACCCCGATCATGATCGGGCACATGAGTTATGGGGCGATCTCGCTCAATGCCCAGCTCGCCCTGGCCAGGGCGGTGCACCAGACCGGGACCTTCATGGGGACCGGCGAGGGCGGGATGCACCCAGACCTCTACCCGTACCAGGACCGCCTCATCGTGCAGGTGGCCTCAGGGCGGTTCGGGGTCGGGATCGACTATCTCGAACGCGGGGCGGCCGTAGAGATCAAGATCGGGCAGGGCGCCAAGCCGGGGATCGGCGGCCACCTGCCTGGCGAGAAGGTCTGCGCCGACGTCTCCTGCACCAGGATGATCCCGCTCGGGAGCGACGCGATCAGCCCGGCACCCCACCACGACATCTACTCCATCGAGGACCTGGCGCAGCTGGTGCACAGTCTCAAGGAGGCGACCGAGTGGAAAAAACCGGTCTTCGTCAAGATCGCGGCGGTCCACAATGCCGCGGCGATCGCGGCCGGGATCGCAAGGTCGGGCGCCGACGCCGTGGTGGTCGACGGGTTCCGCGGCGGGACCGGGGCGGCGCCGAAGGTCTTTCGCGACCATGTGGGCATCCCGATCGAGGCGGCGGTCTCGGCGGTGGACGCCAAACTCCGGGACCAGGGAGTGAGAAACGAGATCTCGGTCATCGCAAGCGGCGGGATCAGGAACGCCGCCGACGTGACCAAGGCGATCGCCCTGGGTGCCGACGCGATCTATATCGGGACCGCGGCCCTGGTAGCGATGGGGTGCCGGGTCTGCGGCAACTGTTACCGCGGGCTCTGCCCATGGGGGATCGCCACCCAGCGCCCTGACCTCGTGGCCCGCCTCGACCCAGAGAAGGAAGCGGTGCATGTCGCCAACCTGATCAAGGCCTGGACCATGGAAGTCTCAGAACTGATGGGCGCGGCCGGGATCAACGCGATCGAGAGTCTGCGGGGCAACCGCGATCGGTTGCGCGGCTATATGCTCGACGAGGGGATGCTCGAAGTGCTGGACGTCATGCCGGCGGGGGCGTGAAGATGGTCAGAAGAATCGATGCGACGGGCCTCCACTACACCCCCCTGAACCGGCAGGTGCGCGAGGCGGTGGCCGCCGGCGAGGACGAGATCGTCCTCGAGCATGTGCTGGGCCAGCGGTTCATCGCCGACGGCCTGGTCGGCGAGGTGAGGCTCATCGTGCACGGCGTGCCAGGCGGCGACCTCGGGATGTTTATGCGTGGGCCGACGGTGGTCGTCCACGGGAATGCCGACCATGCGCCAGGGAACACGATGGAGGCCGGGACGATCATCATCCACGGGAGCGCGGGGGACGCCGTCGCCCACTCGATGCGGGGCGGGATGGTCGTTGTCAGGGACGACATCGGCTACCGCGGCGGGATCCAC
>JAQVHG010000134.1 GCA_028696365.1 Methanofollis sp. | reverse complement strand
AGATTTTGGGATGACCTCAAAGCCAACATCCCTCTACTCTTGGGACCTATGTCAGGCGTACTGATCTTGCCGGGAGTGATGAGGGAGGTGCTCCCCTGCTGGTATGAAATATCCGCACATTTTTATGATTTCCCGGAACACAAAGAGGTATGACGGATAAGAATCCAAAAAAGATGGTTCATGGTGGCGATGCATCCCTTGAGATGACCCTGCGGCCGGTGGGAGTGATCAGGAACAGGACCAAGGAGCCCTTCCTGGTCGCCGACCATGAGGGCATCGCCATGCAGGGAGAACTCGACGATACCGTGAGGCGTGTTCACAGGGCTGACAGAGAGATGTCAGAGATTGTCATCAACGAGGACCTGATCGATATCCTCGAAGGGATCGATGAATATTCTCACCTGACCGTATTGTACTGGGCACATCAGGTGCCAGAAATGAGCCGGGCCCTGACCAGAGTACATCCAATGGGAAGAGCAGATATGCCGCTGACGGGGATATTCGGCACCTGCAGCCCTGCCAGGCCAAACCCGGTGCTTATGACGGTTGTCCGCCTCTGCGGACGGAAGGGAAATGTTCTGAGCGTCACCGACCTGGACGCGATCGACGGGAGTCCGGTCATCGACATCAAGCCCTATGTCAGGGATTTTTTCCCGCAAGAAAATGTTCAGATCCCTGGATGGATGCAGAAGATCCAGCGTGAATGTGAGAGATCAAGGCCGTGATCCCGCCGCTTTATTTTTTTTATCCTGTACGATCTGGTTTTCCCGCTTATCATGACCAGGAAAAGAAGGGCTTTGTAGAGACCCCCCACCTCTTGTGTGGGGGAGACATGTGTCACCCACATTCCTACCCCTTTGGCCGGAGGCCATGATATGGCCGGGAAGGCAGAATCTACGGCCATAAAGAGAGTGTTGCCGCCTTCGACCTATCGTGGCGCGGGGGGTTCGGGGGGCGGCCAATCCCCCCGACAGAGAGATTCATCAAGAGCATTTCTACAGAGCCGAAAAAAGAGAGTTTTCCAGCAGTTATGCAGTCCTATGCCTCCTCGATGGAGACGACATAGACTGGGGTGCCCCACTGCTGGATGGTCATCATGTCTTCGGCAGGTGAGAGGGTGAACTGCACCTTCAGTCCGTCCTGCTGATAGGCCTCGTCGAGGTCGAGAGGAAGGTAGTGTGTGCCGTCGTCGGCGACGATCCCGTAGAACCCGCCTTCGAGGTCGATGTAGGTCACGGTGCCAGTGCCGCTGATCTCGGGAGTCACAGTTTCGGTCTCGGTCATGGTTTTATTCGCCGTCACGTCCGGTGTCTCATTCAGCACTTCGCCGTTGTCGGTGCCGGTGCATCCTGCGATGAGTACCGCACCACAGAGGAGTGCGAAAACCGCGAGGACGGCCGGCCATAGTCTGCCATGCATCTTTTCCACCACTCTGAGATTATCCTGCAGAGATATAGTGCTTCTTTTGACTGCGAATTATTTCGTAGCCTCGGTAAGAGATGAAATCTTGAGGTTTTTACTCAGGAGTGAGTGTGCAGGCAGATCTCTGGTGCCTTATCATCGCTCACATCATTGATATTTTTCGGCGACCCTCTGTGGCAAGCATCATCCTCTCCTCGCCTGGCGATCCGAGCGTTTGTGGAGACAAGGAGAAGTCTTCATATTATTGGCTATGTAGATAGAAACCCTCACTTAATCGTGGGGAGAATGCGTGTCATCCGCCTTCCCATAGCCTCCCGTTGGGGGCGCTGCCCCTGGACCCCCGGGAGCAAGATAGGGGCGGGAAGGCATCATGGGCAACTGTGACGAGAGTGCTGCCGCCCTCGACCTATCGTGTGGCGAGGGATTCGGGGGGCGGCACGCACCCCACCAGAGAGATTCATTAAGAGTATTTCTACAGAGCCATATCATCGTCTCTTCTGAAGGAGAGGGGAGAGTGGCGGACCCTGCGAGTATGTTTCATTTCACGATGATGGGTCGGGAGACTGAAGGGCCGGTGATCTCTGTCGTCTGATGGGGAGGCCATCGCATCGCATATTCTCAGAGTCTTCAAGAGCGATAAGAGGGAGCGTGGGAATTCAACTCTTTTGGATGTCACCAGTTTCAGGCGAAAGGATGTATGCTGTCTCCATTCCTCATCTCGCCCAAGGCTCTCAAGGACTTTCGTCTTCTCAAGTTCCATTCGGTCGCATCTTGAAACCTTCCAACTTTCTCATGTTCACTCGTCACTCGATGACCTTCCTGTCAAGAAAAATTGGAAATATATTTTATACGCAATAAAAAAAATATATTCTATTGTATCATTCAATAGAATTTTTAATTTCCTGCACAGAAAACTTTTCTCTGGACACACTGGAGTATAATTGGGTCAGGGAGTCTGGGGGAGATCTTGAAGACCAGGAGGCCGTCCTCTTCCTTACCTTCTGCGGAGTGTAGCAGGAAGGAAGGAGCATAAGACGATCTCTGACCTTCGAGCATGACCCATTGGTTCTGTGGATCTCTCATGAACCAAGAGAGAAAGATCCTGTGAAGAAAGCATATATCGTATCATATCAAAGTTTTCAATATATTCTGGTGAACTCTTGATGATCATCACGACCAATGAATCCATCCCTGGCCACGACTTCGAGGTGCTCGGCCTCGTTGTGGGCAACACCGTACAGGCAAAGAACATCGGACGCGACCTCCTGAGTGGACTCAAAGGTGTGGTCGGTGGGGAGATCACGGCTTACACCGAGATGCTCGCTGAGGCACGGGATATCGCACTCGAACGGATGGAAACTGAGGCTGAGAAACGTGGCGCCGACGCCGTCATCGCCCTCAGGTTCTCGACGGCGGAGGCGATGCCAGGCGCTGCCGAACTGATGGCCTACGGGACCGCGGTCAAGTTCCGGTAAGCGGTCTTCGGTACGTCTCTTTTTTGGCAGTGGAAAGATAACCCCTATCTTCGCGAGAGAGGGGGAGGAATAAACTCCCCAATGCCCTTTGCTTTTCTTATCTTTCACCATTGAGTCGAGCGCACGCCGAACGCATCCTGCACAAAAAAATTGTTCTATGATGGGTTTCTAGATGTGGAAGGATCTCTGATCTTTTCCCTATGAGAGAGTTCTGTAGAAACCCTCGCCCTTTCTCAACGCGGTGCGACAGAACCGCCTCTCATAATCAATTGTGCGGGATGGTCTTGATGATCTTCCTATCAAGAAAATGTGGAGCATTTTTTGCACAAAAAAATATTTTATATCGGCTCTGTAGAACCCCTCACTCTTTATGGGTGCAGGCGTGACACAACCACCTCCCTATAGTCTCTCGCCGGGGGCGCTGCCCCCAAACCCCTGGGATGGCGATGGGGATGGGAAGACAGAGAAAAGATCATGACGACGGGACGCAATCCTCCGCCAATCTTCATCGATAGGGGTTTTGGGGGGCGGTCAAGCCCCCCGATCGAGGAGAGAGTTTAGAAATTCTGGAAGGAAGCACTTCAGTTCGAGGAGATCTTCAACCCTAGAGAGTTTTGGGATATGCTCTAAGTGTGATGCACTCACCTTCCCTCCCCTTCGGCTGGGGGCTCGGCCTCCGGCGGAGACTATCGCCAAGAGGATTTCTACAGAGTTGACATTCCATATTCTCAGGTTCGTTCTCGCTCGTTCCGCCTGGATGAAAGATGGGCCGGGACAGCAGAGTAAAAGATATCCAGAAGAAAGTTATAGAAGAGAGTTATGCCAACTTCCTTTCTCCTCTGTGAGGATTCTGGGGGCGGCTAACCGCCATTTAGAGAGTTCCTTCAGGGGGTTTCTCAGGAGCCAAATCCAGTCCCCGCTTGAAGACCTCCTACCCCATCGCACCAATTTCCTCCGTTTCTCCAGGCACTAGGATGCCCTCAAAACGAGGAGGATGGGGTTTTCCATCTACACTCTCTTGGCATGTAATTTGACCATATATGGCTTTCAATTTATACGTAATTTCGAGAAAAACCTATTTTTCCGGGGTACACAGATAAGGCCACCATGAGCTCTGAAAAAAGGGCGGAATCCAGAATTCAAGGTTAATCAGACAGGATCAGGATCTAGGTAATTGTGGGTTGGAATTATAGAATCTCGGAGTGCCCTGGCTGAGGAGGTGCTCTAGATGAGTGAGAATTCCGGCACCCTGGAGTGCTTTGGTCCTTGTTTTTGTGGAACAGGCCCGTAACGAAAAAGGGAAACATATGTTTGAACGGTAGTGTAGGATCCCTTACCTTATTCTATGAACGGGCATGAAGTGTCCACCATCCCATATCTTTTCGTCAGAGGCTCTTGGAAACCCCAGGCGAAAATGATGCGAAAGGTGGGTGACTCACATTCTCCCAAGGAACCAGCGAAAGGTTCTACAATGCCAAGAGTTGAGAAATAGCCCTCTGGTCAAGACCTCCTACCTCCCCAAGTTGCACCATTCCCCTCAATTTCGCCCAGCCCCAGGATAACCTCAAAATGAGGAGGAGTGGGGGATTCTCCCTGCCCCCCTATATGCTCCTCTTGAGGGGCCAGGATAGTGGATGCTCTAAACTTTATTTCACGAACCCTACGTATTCTACAGAGATTGCAAAATAAACCCAAAATGGGCGCCAATCAGATGGTGAAATCCTCAATATAGGCCTGATCCTTTGAAATCCTAGTCTGAGTCGTGCCCCTCCCCTGCGCCACCCGCTTCCCCAAACATCCTTATATATCTGGATCCCCTCCCCCTCCACGAGGGAGGGACAATGATCTTTGAGCAGATCGAATCAACTGGGCTGGCACACTACTCGTATTTTGTCGGGGCAGGAGGGGCTGCCGTTGTCATCGACCCCAGGCGGGACGTGGAGGTCTACCTCGACCTCGCTGCCGCCCATGGTGTCGAGATCACTCACATCTTCGAGACCCACCGGAACGAAGACTACTGCACCGGGTCGCTTGACCTTGCCAGAGAGACCGGCGCCGAAATCTTTCACGGGGCAGCCCTCGACTTCGGCTTCGGTCGTCCGGTGAAAGAGGGGGAGGTCATCAGCGTCGGACCGCTGGAGGTGCGGGTGCTCGAGACCCCGGGCCACACCGACGAGAGCATCTCCCTGGTGCTCGCCGAGGCCGGGCGTGCTGACGCACCTCTCATGGTCTTCACCGGCGACGCCCTCTTTGCCGGGGACGTGGGAAGGACCGACTTTTTCAAGGCGCGCCTGGACGAGATGGCCGGCACCCTCTACGACTCGCTCCACGAAAAGATCCTCACGCTCGGCGACGGCGTCATCGTCTGCCCGGCCCATGGCGCCGGGTCGGTCTGCGGCGGCGCGATCCACGCCCGCCCGTTCACCACCATAGGCCACGAGAAGAGGACAAACCCACTCCTCCAACTCACCCGTCCGGAGTTCATCGCCCGCAAACGCGCCGAGCACCATCCCTTCCCCCCGTACTTTGCTACCATGGAGCGCTACAACCTCACCGGCCCCCCGCCTCTTCGGGGCGGCAAAGTACCCCTGATGCACACGATGACCCCTGACGCCGTCGAGCACGCGACCCGCCGCGGCGCCACCCTTGTCGACCTCAGGGACCCGCCTGCCTTTGCCAGCGGCCACGTCCCAGGGAGCCTGAATATCTGGCAGGCCGGGATCGCGGGACATCTCGGATATTATGCCGAGTACGACCGTCCCATTATCTTCATCAGCGGCACCACACCAGCTCCTCGTGCCGCTGAGACCCAGGCCCGCCGCCTCGGGTTCGACGCCATCGACGGCTACCTGGCTGGCGGGATCAATGCCTGGTATCAGAGCGGCCGCCCCATCGCCAGGTGCAAGACCTGCTCGGTCCGCGAGGTCGACCTCGACGCAGAGGACCAGTTCATCCTCGACGTCAGGGGGATCACCACCAGGCTGTCGATCGGGGTGATCCCACGATCTCACCATATCTATGTTGGAGAGGTTGCCGCCAGGATCGACGAGGTGCCAAGGCACAAAAAAATCCTGGTCTACTGTAACACCGGGTTCAAAGGAAGCCTTGCAGCCTCGGTCCTCCTCAAAAACGGTTATCAGGACGTCACCAACATTCTGGGTGGGATGACCGCCTGGATCAGGGCCGGGCGCGACGTCCAGACTGAACTAAGAAAAGAAGGAATCTCAGCGGTGTAGACGCGGTTATGGGGCTCCGTCACTCGGGAAAGCAGAGCGATAAACATGAAGAGAGGCTCTCTCTACCTTCTGTCAGGTCTCCGCCGCCTTGTCACTCTCATCACCACCCCGACCCCAGACCTT
>JAQVHG010000133.1 GCA_028696365.1 Methanofollis sp. | reverse complement strand
CTTCGAGAAGATGGTCGCCGAGAAGGCTCCCAAGTTCTTCTATGGAATCCCCAATTCCCAGAACCCCTCTGGCCTCACCTACTCGCAGGAGAAGCGACAGGCCATCGCTAGGATCCTTGAAGATTCCGAGACTGTTTTCTACGAGGACGACGCCTTCGGAGAACTTTTCTTCGACGGCCAGCCGCGCCTGCCAGTGAAGAAGTACCTCCCTGACGGTGCGCTCATTTCAGGATCCTTCTCAAAGATCGTCTCGCCCGGGATGCGAATCGGATGGATCTATGCCCCGGCCCCCATCCTGAAGCAATTCAATGTTGCCAAACAGGCGGCAGACCTCCACTCCAACTTCCTCTGCCAGATGATCCTCCACCGCTACCTCACCCAGACCAACCTCGACACCCATGTCAGGAAGGTCTCCGCGATCTATGGCGAGCGCTGCCGGTTGATGTGCGACCTCCTCGACGATCTTTTCCCTGCGGGCGTCACCCACACCACCCCGCAGGGCGGGATGTTCCTGCTGGTCACACTGCCTGAGGGCGTCTCCTCGATGGACGTCTTCTATGCCGGGGTGAAGGGGGGCGTTGCCGTCCTGCCTGGCGTCCCCTTCTATGCAAACGGCGGTGGGGAAAATACCATCCGCCTCAACTTCTCCAATGCCGATGATGCAAACATCAAGGAAGGAATGGAGAGGCTTGCCCACGTCATCGCCTCACGCGTGTGAATCATAATTTAATTGTATCTTTTTTAAGGATTCCAGAAACCCTTCTGAGAATTATTTAAAAACGGCTCTGTAGAAATCCTCACCAATTCCAGGTGTGAGCGTGACTCACCTACCTTCCCCATCATCTCACCGGGGGCGGCCAAGCCCCCCGCCACAGAGTTCTACCCTGGGGTTTTCTACAAAGCCTTAAAAACTTCAATCCGTATAGATCAAAGATTCCCCATCCCAGGATATCTTTGGTATCCTGTGTTCTTATGTTCCATTCTGCCGCATCTCAAGATCAAAGATCTTCGAGAGAGCCCCCTTACACAACAATGTATGGAGGAAGAAAGCAGTTGCATCACGGTCACACCAAGAAGAGGGAAGGAATATTACAAAGTTATTACTCAATCTTTTAAAATCTCTTATCCCTCAAGACAGAGATTTCAAAGGATTCTTTTTCCCTTTTAACCCACAGATTAATAAATCAAATTTTTACGCCCTAATAAACAATCAAACTTTCAAATAAATATAAAATGATAAAATATGATTAAAAAAGGCTGAAAAATAATGAAAAGTTATAAATAAAAAATACGCATATTCCCTTCATTGTATCCAACTGACCATGATCACATGACCATACGAGCAGTACACTCAAGAACGATCCCTATGATAACTCAGACAGAGTTTGCTGGTTCTACAGGAATAGTTGCACGACTCGCATATTTTTCTTCCAGATTGTTCTGGCCGAGAGGAAGAACATTCCCCACTTCGAGAGCCTCTAAAGTCTCTTGTCTTTGCAAAGTCAGAATATCCAACTCTCCTGACGCCCCTCCATCAAAAAATGCCCCTTACCCAGGGGAGGGGAGTTATTAATGAAGACACTGGATGCTGCCTATGAGGTTCTTCATCGTGCTGGCGCTCCCAGAAATTGTCAGGAGATTGCCAAGCAGATGCTAGATCTAGAGATCTGGGAAACAAAAAGTAGAAACCCTGCAAAGATAGTGTATAATATATTATACGACGATATTGCCAAATTTGGCGACGAATCTCAATTTTATCGTATCGATGACAAGAGTAGTGAATACTACGGCTTTTTCAATTTGAAAGAGAACCAGGACAATTCCAGGGATCAAACGCACCCACTCACCCGTGTCAAGGCCGCAGAATATGTACTGGAACATTATGGCAAGAATAAACCGATGCACTATATGGATATCGCCGATATGGCTGAGTGCCTCAATCTGATCCAGAACGAAACACTTGAGCCAGGGCGGGCGATGTACTCTGCGATCCTCCAGGAAATAAGGAGAGAGAAGGCACATGGATTTGTGGCCGGGTTTGAGATGTACGGTGACGGGATGATCGGACTGCGGCGATGGCATGTCAATTCTCTGACCCGGATGATTGAAGATCACAATCAGGGGGTCAGGAAAGAACTGAAGACACAGATCGCAGACCTGGATGCAGTGGCATTTAAAAAATTAATTGGGTATAATCTCCTCCCTGCTCTTGGTTTTGAAAATGTACTCATCACTCACCCCTCCCCCGATAGTGTGATCGATATACGAGGAACCCTTGTGGTGGAAGATGTGATGAGGACGCAGATTGCAATGCAGGTAAAGCATTGGACAAAAAAAGAAGTACGTTCTCCAGAGATTCAAAAACTTCGGTGTGCCCTGAGAAAAAATGAACTAGGGGTATTTATCACCTCCAGTGACTTTAGCAGGGGTGCTATCGCAGAAGCGGAGAGGCAAGATCAACTTCCAGTCGCCTTGATCAACGGGGAGCAACTCCTTTCGCTCTTTATAGATCACGAGATCCTGACAAAGCAGGTCTCCCGTACGATCATCGACCTGGCACAGATATGACAACCAATATTTGAGGGACGACATAGAGCGCTCTAAAAAGAGGAGAGGCATCACTCTAGAGAGTTGCCAGTGATTTCTCAACAATTCTGCCATGTTCCCTCACCTACGTACTCCAAACACCAATACTGCCCCAAGAGTTATTGCTGAGAAGAGGTATGAAATACCCAGTATTCAGGAAGGGGAAATGGAATATGGGGATACATCCGAAGACTCTTACCGCCAGTTGATCCTGGATCTGTGGGGCATGCGGGTATGGCCCATCAATATAATATCAACTCCTCACAATCTAGGCATGGCGGGGGAAACGCATACCATTCGAGAGAAATCTGCTGAGCCAAAGACATGTACCTTGGAGCGGAGCGTATGAACAGGAGAGAGGGAGGACCAGCCAGGTAGATGATGCCATGCAGGGTCTCACCAGTGAGGAGAAGGGGTTCAGGCTCATCGTCACTGGCAGGGCAGGGACAGGCCGGACCGTCCTTGTCGCCCTCCTTGCCCATCTCTTTGCCATGCAAGGCATAGAGGTGCTTGCAGTGGACGCCGACCCCGAGCAGGGGCTTGCCGCGTCTCTAGGGCTCCCACTGGCACGACAGCAGTATGAGAATGCGGTGGAAGAGCAGCATACAGCCAGCACCGATACACTTCTGCACCTCGGCCCCACGATCTCAGGCACTCTGGAAAGTCATGTGATCCGGATCGCCGAACACCTCAACCTCTGCATGACAGGAGATGTCGAGGAGATTGGGCATCCCGGGTTTGAAGGGGCGATCCATGAATTTATCCGCATCAATCAAGGAGTAGTCCTCCTCGACACACTCGCTGGCGTGGAGCACCTTGCACGAGCGGTGAAAGAGGGATTTTCCAGGGCGCTTGTGGTTGCCGACCCTTCCCAGAGCGCTCTTTCTGTCGCACTCCGTGCTGCCACCTTCGCCCGCGCCCTCGGGATCGGCGACATACATCTCGTGGTAAACCAGGTCTGCGGTGAGACCGACCTGGAGGAAGTAGGCCGGGCCGTCGGCCCCTGTCACCTCTTTACCACAATCACCTATCTCTCATACGACGAAGGGGTGCACCAGGTCTGGCCAACCGTCACCCCCCTTCTCAGAGAGGAAACGGCATTTATGGCTGGCGTCAGAGGGATATGCAGGGTATTATCTCAGATAGGTCAGAGATAATATCATCTCTGTAGAAACCCTCACCGCCTCCCCACATCGAACGCGCCGGAGGCACTATCAAAAATTGAAAATATTCTCAAGCTCCCTCCGGTCGCAGCAGCCACCGAACCCCCAGGGTCACGACTGGGCGGGGAAGGCACAATCGATGGACTTGAAGAGAGATTTGCCGCCCCCACCCTAATCCTCTGCGCGGGGGGTTGTGGGAGGCGGCAAGTCCCCCGCAGAGATAACTATCCAGAGGGTTTCCACACAGCCATAAAATTACCATTTCTCCGTGACTGCTCTCCTGCATTCTGGGCCGGGAACGAACCAAGATCAAAACACAGTAATCAAAATTCTGAAATTGGGGCTGCAATCTCAGAGGTAACATCCCAAGATGCCCCCGAATTCAGTCGGACAAAGATGAACTCGATCTGAAAGCATTTTTGCGACGATCATCTCACATCTAGAACATTGCTGTAGAGGTCGTCCCAAAACTCTCCGGCCCTCCTCCTCACCGATTGATAGCGATGGATGACAATGAAGAGATCCCAGTTTTTTCATCGCACAACCATGCATTCGTCCCCTTCCCCCTCGTCCCCGCCGGGGGCTCTGCCCCCAGACCCCCAGGCCCCAAGGATGACGATGGGGATGGGAAGGCAGAGAAAAGACCATGTAGACGGGATGCAATCTTCATCTGCGAGGGATCCGGGGGGCGGCCACGCCCCCCGGTGGAGGAGAGCGTTGAGAATTTCAGGAAGGAAGCACTTCAGTTCGAGGAGAGCTTCACCCCAAGAGAGTTTTGGGATATGCTCGTAACGTATTCCTTGGGTTCATCAGGATCTCGCGTGAGCTGATTTCCTCTGCTTCGCTTCCGGTGATTGTGATGGACACATTCCAGGCAGTATCTGCAATTTTTTTGCCAGACGGTGGTTTTTCGGCATTGTAGAAATCCTCTGGATGGTTCTCGGTGGCTGGAGGATGGCTGGCGACCCCGGTCCCCCTACCCCTTATAGGATCGAGAACCAGACAATCCCCCCCATAAACGTCGGATGTGCTTTCTAAGCCCTATATTCATCCAGGGGATCCGGCAGGGGACAGAGCCCCCGGCAAAAAATGTGGGAGGGTGGTCCAGTCACGCTCATACTAGGAATCGATGAGGATTTCCATAGACCTAGATGAAGAACATTCTTTGCTCCACCTTTCCTCACCAACCCTCATCGCGGGGAGGGGACGCAACGTTTCCGAACAAAGGACGAGACCACACTTTTAGGCCCTTTCACGTATCGTCTCTCATCCCGATTTCGGCCCGCGCCACAGCAACAAGCACCTCCAGATCCCGGCCCCAAAGGAGAACCATCCTCCCGTCCCTGCAGTACACCCGCACCCCACGGTTCCCACCGGTGGAGTAGGCCCTTCGCTTCGGACCGCCCCACCTGATCATCCCCCACCCTCCAAACTCTGTCAGGGGATGGTAGGTGCAGGCTTCCAGACGAGTGATCTCCTCCCAGGGGATCGCCCGAAACCCAAGGTGAAGAGGGAAGAGCCGATAATAGATCCCTTCATCCCGTACCTCGACTGTGAGGGTCATGACGACGAAAAAGAGGGGGAAGAGCAGGCCACAAACGACGAATATGAGGACGACCATCCTATCAGGAGCAGGATTGGTTCCGAATAGCACACCCAGAAAAAGTTGTTGCACCGCGCCCCACCAGGTCAGCGCGGCGATCCCGAGGATGACCATCCTGATCAGAGGATGGGGGTGCTGCACCTCCCTACACCGCACCTCAGTCACAGCACTCTCCTCGGAGGAATGCCTCGACCACCGGCATGGGGAGCATGGTCCGCTCTGCGATCTCGTCCGCAGAGAGCCCTTTATCGGCGAGGCGGAGGACCACTGCATCCATCGGTTCGGCCACCTCGACCAGGTGACCGTCAGGGTCATAGAACCGCACCGCCAGTTGCGCCCAGGGTTGCGCAGTGAGAGGGTGGAGGAACCTGACCCCGGCCTCCTCGGCCCGGCGGGCCACCTCCTTCATCGCGGTCGTCTCGAAGTAGACCTCCATCCTGGGCACCCCCTCGTCTCCCGGCATCTTCCCCTCAAAGAGGAGGTCGTTCACGTATCCACGTTCCCAGAGGGCGAGCCCTCCGACAAACCCAACATTCACCCCCAGGTCCAGGCTCACCTCCTGTCCCAAGACATCAATATAGAATTCCTTCGCACGCTCCATGTCTCTGACAAAGAGTACAGTGTTCCTGAATGCGACCACCATAATTTTTTCCATATTCTTCGACATGCATATATTGACCGGTCTGAAAATTACCTCTAAAACAGGCTCTGTAGAAATCCTCTGGATGAATCTCTCTGGCGGGGGCCGACGCCCCCCGCGGCCAAGGGGCGGTAGGAGGCGGGGGACACACCTCTCACCCACACAAGAGGGGAGGGGTTCTACAGAAGCCCTAAAAAAACCAATCCACCAAGGTTGTATGAGATTCCTGAGGACCACAACAGAGAACAGACAGAATTCCCGCTCATGTCAGGCAAAAATGAAGAGTCTGATTGTGTGGAGATCCT
>JAQVHG010000132.1 GCA_028696365.1 Methanofollis sp. | reverse complement strand
AAACCGAGGTGCTCCCCTCCACGCATTCTAAATGCGTATCTTCCGCCCGGGGGGCGCCGTCTCGCGAGACCCAGGACCACGATGAGGCCAGGCAGGCACAATAATAACCATGACGAGGGTGTTGGCGTCCTCGGCTCACTCGTGCGGCGGGGACCCGAAGGAGAAAAACCCCTGCGCAACTGAGGCGGGAAGGCACGTGAGCAGAAGGTCACTCTGACAGATCTACGAGTGATTCTACAGAACTCAAAATAGGGACATGAAAAAGATCAGGCCCAAAGCCTATTCAAGCCTGATCTTGGTACCGTCCCCGCTGCCAAGGGCAATCGTAGCATCGCCGAGATCAGTCCAGGCCTCCTTTTTCTCGGTACATTTTGCGAGCACCCCGAAATTATACTTGCCCATAGGCAGGTCGCGCACATCAAGTACTGCGGTCTGCGCACCGACCTCAGCCACAGAGCATGGTGGCACCGTCTTGATCGGAATCCAGGCATGCCCATCATAGTACTTCAGTTCCTGCGTGACCGTCCCGTTCCCGTCATAGTTGAGATTCCACTCCAACGTGAGCAGGTCGGTGACCGGACCGGTGCCAATCCGGTGGAGGTTGAAGACATCGAGGTACACATCCCCAAAGACCGGTTCAGTGCTGTTTGGACGGGCCGAAATGAAGGTGTCGGGGAGGTCGAGGTGATCAGCACCACCATCAGCACTACCATTGAACGAGATGGTCGAACCTGGGCCAAAGACATTGATGTTCCCGTCGGTCTTGACCTTGAGACGGTACGATGTCGTCCAGGTCTGACCGAGTTTGACGGTCCCTACGTCAAAGTGGAGAGACTGATCGTCCTGCCAGTCGGGGGTCTGGTCCTCAGTGTGCCTCGGGACCACCACCGACCTGCCGGTCTCGTTCTCGATCCAGCTCTCGATGACCGTCGAGATGCCGTCTGCATAGACATACTCAAAGACTTCATCGCCAGGCATCGAAGCTCCGTTCACTTCGACGTTCTCGAAAGAGAGGTCGATGGTGGTGTCGACCCCGGCCTCGGTCTTGAGTTCCCCGGCGATCTCGGTGTAGACCGCTTCGAGGTCGTCACCACTCGGAGCATAATAATATTTTCCGCCTGAGGTCTCCGCGAGTTGCCGCAGAGTCTCTCTTCCACCACTGGTGATATCCTCAGTAAACGCGATGGAGTAGATCTTGATGTTGTTCTCCCTGGCAAAGACTGCAAGGTTCTGTTGATCATCGGGCAAATCATCATAGTAGTAATAAGCAGATCCAAGATTAGACCTAAAATATGTAGGATCTGTCACGTATCCTCTACCTCGTGCCAGTGGATCCCCATACCAGTTATAGTCGCCATCTGAGAGGAGAACAACTGCCCTCACTTCAGAATCGCCATTTGTCACCAACTCCTTGAGTGCATAGTAGAGCCCACCCCGCATCGGGGTACCACTATATGGAACAAGAGTGTCAATTGCACTATCAACAGCATCCAGGTCATCAGTGAGATGGCAGTCGACCGTCGCAAAATCGCTATAGGTATGTCGCCCAAATCCTTCCCCAGGCGCACCGGGGTAGTGATCTCTCACATACCACCAGTCATCCAACCTTGAATTATCTTTTCCTGGCCCTATGTCGTAATAACATCTCTTCGTCACATCCGCCAGGCGTATCGTCCCAAAAGAGACCAGCCCCACTTCGTCACGCAAGGGGGCCATCTCCCCGACAAAAATCTTTGCCGCATCCATGGTCATAACCATGCGGTCAGGGTTGTCTGCCATCATACTCCCCGAACGGTCGACCGCAAGCACCACATCGATCGGCTCAGGCTGGAGGGCCCATCCATCGCCCTTGAGGTCAAGGTGCACATCGATCGTCTCGTTCACCGCGACCTGCCCAGACTCGGGTTCCACCCTGGTGGAGACCGAGAGATAGGGGAAATTCACCCACTTCAGAGCAATCACCTCCCTGGTGACTTCCCCATTCGGTGCAGTCCACTGTGCGGTGACATTCCCTCTGCCGGTGGCGGAGGGATCATAATCAGGGTCATCATGATCGGTAGTAAAACCGCCAGGCCTGAACCGCACAGTGGCGTATCCGTTCTCGTCGGTGGTGGCCACGGTCTCGAGAAGGGCCGGGGCGGCCGTCACCTTGTATGATCCGGTGTCGACGGCGCCAAGCGAGAAGGTGACTGTCTCACCAGGGACCGGGTTACCCCTCACATCGATCACCTTGGCCCTCACCTCGGCGGCACCTTCGGGGTCAGGGTTCACGTCATAACTCGGCATCGTCTGAGGGTTGGCAGTGAGGAGCATATCCGTCGGGTCGGTGTGGACAAAATCCACCACCGTCGTGCAGGAGACTGTGGGGTCCTCTTCCGAGACAGCGGTGATGGTCACAAGCCCTGCCACATCTCTAGGGCCGAAGGTTACCTGGGCCTGGCCTTCAGAGTTGGAGGTAGCGTGTGCCTCAGTCCCGATGTCTGAGGTGATCGTCACGTTCTGGTTCCCGGCCGGGTTGCCGTACTTGTCTTTCAGGGTATAGATGATCGTAAACCAACTTTCCCCGTCAGCGTAGAGATAGGGAGGGTCTCCAGGGGGGTTGACCGAGGCAGTGATCGTACTGGGGGCGCCATCCCCGATCCCATAGAAGGTCAGGTAGAGATCTACCACCGGATCGGGGAGATCGATATAGACGACGTTCTCACCGGCAGTACAGGCGGCCTTCAGTTCGGCCTTGACCAAACCATCCATGCCCACAGGCATGACGACTTCGTCGCAATATCCACTTCCATCGAAGAACCCAGCGGTCCCGTCAGGCGACCCGACTGCAAGCGCGAACGTCTCTGCATCTCTGCGGCCGTCGACCAGGTTGCCATACGCGTCCTCCAGCGAGAAGAGGATCTCGGTCGTGGTGTCGACGCTCACCCTGCTCTCGTATTCAAGAGACCCCAGGCGGTACGGGGGGGCGTGATCGATCTTCTGCTCGTAGGTACCTGACACCTCAGCAGGCGTGCCCTCGTTGTCATATGCAACCGTCGCCACGACCCCTGCAACGCCACTTACAGTCCCAGGGGTGAAGGTGGTCGTCGCTGCCCCATCGGGGCCTGTCGTAGCGGCAACCTGCGAGAGACTCCCCATGGCCGCATCGCAGGAGAAGGTGACGTTCATGCCAGGGAGCGGATTCCCATCGGCATCGCTTACCGCTGCAGTCACACCGACCCCTTCGTCGCTACCAGCGACGACCCATTCATCGGCAGAGGTGACAATGACCTGTGGGGCTCCCTCTGCGGCCACGGCTCCAGTACAGAGGAGAAGGAAAGCCATCAAGATCATCCAACATCGTATTTGACCCATAATCTCCCTCAAGGTACGTACACTTTCAACCGCCCCATATAAAGGCATTCATTTTATAAATCGGAATAAAAAGTATTATTTTAAAGAATAAATTGATTTTGATCATTAAAATTGGTCAAAACAATATTTCGTATCTGATCAAAATTGATAATAATTATGTAGTATATCAAATCTGTAGTGTGCCTCTCATGTTCTCTGATGAAGAGGCCATCCCAAAACTCTCTGGCCCTCATCCTCACCGATTGAGAGCGACGGATGACAATGAAGAGATCCCAGCTTTTTCATCGCACACCCATGCATTCGTCGCCTTCCCCCTCGCCCCCGGACCACCGGGATGGCGATGGGGCCGGGAGGGCAGAGAAAAGATCATAAAGACGGGACTCAATCCTTCACCACTCCTCATCAGCGGGGGGTCCGGGGGGCGGCTAAGCCCCCCGGTGGAGGAGAGAGCTGAGAATTTCTGGAAGGAAGCACTTCAGTTCGAGGAGAGTTTCAACCCTAGAGAGGGGCGGGATATGCCCGAAATGAAAGACTTACTTACCTATCCACACTTCGAGAAAACCCCGAAGAGAAGCAGGGGGGGCAACAGAACGATGTTCTTCTTCATCGTCCTGTTGTAAAGGAACACCCTGAATTCTTCTCAAACCCATCACGTATGCATGAACCACGAAATCAGAGATAAGATGGAAATTCTTGTGGGCCTGGAGTGGGCATGGATCTGCCCCCTTCGAGCAGAACAACAGGCGGGAACACCACTGAATCGTTAGTCAAGGCTGAAAGCCTTCTCATGCTCATTCATGATCACTCACTCCCCCACTTCGTGTGGCCATCCCATCCATTCAGCATCCTCTACCCTATCTTCATCCCAAGAGGACGAGCGTGAACGAGTTCGAGAAGATCTTGACATCAAGAACACACGACGGGAAGATATGGAAGGGCGATAAAATCATGCTCCTACCTAGAATAGGTGAGGATTTCTACAGAACCGCAGATCAAAAAATAGAAAGAAATTAGAAATTCCGGCGCCTTGTCGGCGGGCGGCGGCCAGGCCCGCGGCGGTTCGGGAGATCTACCCTGCCAGTGGCGACCACACCGGCGACCACCACCACAACCACCACCAATACAAGGATGATAGCAATGGCACCAAGAGGCAGCCCTGCGGGTTCAAGGGTCAGGACCACTGAATCGCCAGAGGACCCGGCCTTCACTTCTGTCTCTTGCACGGCATCATGATACCCGTCCATCAATCCTGTGATATTGTAGGTCCCTGGTGCAAGATCGAGCGCGATCTGCCCGGTCGAGGAGGTCGTACCCGCCTCTGCACCATTCACACAGATCTTCACCTCGCCCACCGGCTCGTGGGAGGGGTTCTCGACCAGCACCGAGACTGGGATCGTCGCACGTCCCAATTCAAAGATCAAGTCAGGAGTCCCTTCCCCGATCGTCCTGGTCTCTTTCTGGCTGACATACCCAGAGGCACTCACCTCAAAGCTGTGGGTGCCGGCAACGACAGTGTCAAGGTCGATTCTGCCGAAAGAGTCGGTCACACCGATATCTTTCCCATCGACGACGATCTTTGCTCCAGAGATCGGGGTCTTCTCGGTGTCAAAGACCGAGAGGATGAGCGAGGTCGTGGACTTTGTGAGGAGGATCTCCTCGACGACCGCATCGTCACCCAGATAGATCTCCTTGCTGTACGTTGAATATGAGGGGTGGGTCACCTCGACATCATAATACCCGTCGCCGTCCAGAACCGTAGTGGCCACGCCCTCGCTGCTGGTCGTGCCCACAACCTTCCCGTCGACCTTCACAGTAGCCCCCACAATCGGGGAATCGCTCCTGTCGTCCACGATCCTGAAGGCAAACCTGTTCTCAGGGTAGAGCCAGTACTGGAGAGTCAGGGCGTCCCGGTCTATGTCGATCTCACGGGTGATCTCCATATAATCGTCAGCATCGATCTCGATCCGGTATTCTTCCCTGTCTTCAACCTCAAAGACCACACGGCCAGAGGAATCGGTCCGTTCATAGTCGTCGAATGAGGTCGATATTCCGATGAGATCGACTCGTGCACTCTTGACCGGCAGGACCGTGAGGGCGTCATAGACCATGATCTCAAGGTCCAGGCTCCCCGGATCCATTCTAACGACAACTGAACGCTCATCCTCATCGATACGGTCGTCCCAGTCATCATATCCGGCCTTCGTCACCTTGAGCGTGTAGCGACTCCTGCCATCGTATTCATATGAGAACTCGCCGTCCGAATTGGTCTTGCCCTCATAATGGCCGTCGACATAGACCGATGCACCTCGGATGTACGACCCGTCATCTGCGTCCTTTACGGTGATATCGACGTCAGTGGCCTGCACCGCACTGCAGATCAGTGCGAGGGCCATGACCCCGACGATGAGATAGGTAAATCTCGACCTCATGTTACTCTTCATACTGGTGTCCACCTCGTGTCGTCCAGTGCCGACCGGGCACGCGGTCGAGGAGCATTCCCTCGACGACGACCGGCATCAACCGGCGTCCTTCTTCGAGCGCCTTCTGGAGGCGCCATTTCCGGTCTGCATAGACAGTAAAGATCGGTTCGCCGGCCCGCACGCGTGTCCCTTTCTTGGCATGGATGCAGACACCTGCACCCTGGTCTTGGGGGGCGCCGGCGGCCCTGGCAAGGCTGATCAACGCCTTGTTGTTCAGTTCGATCACGTACCCGGTGGTGGGGGCGTTTACCACGTACTGGTACGTGCCAGGAATTATATCATCTGCGGTCACTTTCGGGTCTCCGCCCTGGACCTCGATGATATCCTTCATCTTGGCAAGGGCCTTGCCAGAGACGAGGATCTCCTGGGCCGTTGCGTAGCCCTGGCCTGGCGCCGCCTTCCCCGCCATCTCCATGATGATCCCAGCGATGGAGAGACTCTTCTGGATGAGAGAACTCGGTTCGGTCGCCCCTTCGAGAACTGAGAGGGCCTCATG
>JAQVHG010000131.1 GCA_028696365.1 Methanofollis sp. | reverse complement strand
TACCGTCTTCACCCTCCTGGGCGCTGGTTTCGAGGAGTGCGGCCTCACCGTCGTTGTAGCGGATGACCGTGATGTTCTCCGCACCGCCGTGCGCCTCCACCCATGTGGCCGGGGCGCTCATCAGCACGGTGGCGTTTGAGATCTCCTCACCATCGGTGAGCCCATCAGTCTGGACCTCAAGAGCGGCAGCAAGGGCGTCGATCGTCAGTCCCTCACCTCTGGCCGCGGCCTCGAAGCCCTTCACCGCGTCGCCGCCAGCCTCGGTCCTCAGAGCCGTGGTGACCGCGGCGCCTTCGGGCACGCGTTCAAGGTCCGCCATGACCGAGCCATGGACCTCGCCGGTCTCGTCTGACCTGACCGCAAGCGGCCTGGTCTGGAGGAGGATGTTTTCGACACTACCGTTGATGGTGCCGTCTTCCTCGGTCACCTCTCCTGCGGTCCCGATGATCAGGTCGAAGGAACCCTGGTGAAGCGTGATACTCCTCCTGTCCTCAGAGACCAGGACGTCTTCAGAGGCCTCGACCGAGACATTCTCACCATCGAAGGTGCATCCAGGCACCTCAAGGTTCACCTTCTCGGCCTGCTCGGTCTCGCCGGCCGGGCTGACCATGACATTGCTCGTGTTCGCCCTGGTGGTGACCAGGTCGCCACCGTCGGCATCGATCTGCCGCACGGCGATCTGGAGATCTGAAGACCCACCGATGAGGCCCTTCACCCTCACCGTGCCGAGCACGACGTCCTCGTCGCCTGCACGGACGGCATCCTTGAGGTCGACCGCCCGCATCATGAGCCCGCCGTCGGTCTCGCGCGAGAGGTTGAGCGCCGCCCAGGCCGGGAATGAGGCGCCGGTCACGGTGGCGACCTCAGGGTCGGCGACCGAGACGTCCATCTCATAGCCGGCAAGCCCCCAGGGAGCACGGCTCATGGTGATAGTAACCTCGGCCTCGTCGCCCGTATTCAGGGATGTCTGATCGGTGCTGAACGAGAGTCTCGGTTCTTCGTAGACCGTGTAGGCCTTCAGACAGACATTGGTGTTGGGTGCGACGATGGTGAGGTCTTCCCACTCGACCCCGTCAGCGCTGATATAACTCTCACCGGCCGACGCCTCTGCGCCGGTCGAGAACCCTGCGATCGGCCGCTCAACCGCCAGGGGCTGGTAGTAGTTCGGCGTCGTGAGTTTCACGACCACCGAGAATGTCTGGCCTGGCACCAGGGGCACCGGCATCGTGAGCGGGTGGGTGTGGTAGCCAGGCAGGACCTGGGTGCCTGAGATGGTCGTCATCGGCCCGTCCGCTGAGATAGGGCCGTCGGTCGGGTCGACATAGACCGAGACCTCATAGGCGGCGTTCGGCGCAGGAGTGAAGAACCCGATCGCACCCAGGCTGTTGCCTGAGGTGGCGGTGAAGACATTGGCGGCGTACGCCGTCTCGCTCCCAAGACCGAGTGCCGAAGTCCAGCCCAGGGGGTCGTGGTAGTAGACGTCGCGGTAGTTGTTGGTGTCTTCTGCCGTGAAGACCGCCTTGCAGCCGCGGTCGGCGTCGTAATACGATTGGTAGAAGTAGCCGTCGTCGCCCCAGTCGGGGTTCCACGAGTTCCTCACGATGAACGCACCGTCGCCCGGCGGCTCGAAGGTGAAGTTGTCTTTGCTGTAGGTGTCGTCCCAGCCCACGATCAGGACCGCATGGCCGCTGCCGACGAGCCAGGGGTTATAGTAACTTGCATGCCCCTCGTCGTAGAACCCGTTCGACCAGTACATCGAGGAGTAGACCCCCCCGTGCTCCTTGACCGCCTGCTTGATCAGGGTGACATTGGCGCGGTCGTTCTGGGCCCGCATCGGGAGGAAGTCGACGTCCTGGACATGCTTCTGGACGGTGAGCCCTGTGGGGGAGACGTCCGCGAAGTCGTGATAGGGGTCGTCGGACTCGTTCACCGGGCCAGACCACCTGGAGAAGTAGGCGGTGGCCATGTAGGCGTTCCCGCCGTCGTTGGGGGTATAGTCCAGGCCGTGGGTGTTTTTCAGGTTGTTCTCAGAGAAGTCCCAGAGCTCGCCTGGGAGGAGGGAGGACTCTAGGGAGCCCATGGCCGCAAAGGTCCAGCAACTCCCGCAGTGGCCCTGGTCCTTCACCGACCCGACCCGACCTTCGTCGCGGAGGTCGTAACGGCCCTCAGAGGGGGCGGGATTGAAGGCCGAGGTGGTCTGCACCTCGTTCCCTTCAGGCCAGGCGACGGTCACCGGCGAGGGAACCTCGCCGCAGAGTGCGTCGGTGTGGTCGCCTTCTTCGATTGGGGCGGCCGACATCATCATGCGTTCGGTCGGGGCCGAAGTTTCTTTCTCCTCAAGATATTGTACAAACTCAGGGTTGAGCGGCGCCTCGGTCACCTCCAGTGCGGAGGCTACCGGGGCCGCAACCCAGAGAAGGAGACAGACGCAGAGGAGTGCGCCTGCCAGACCTTTCAGTATGTTGGAATTCATTTCTCCAGCCACCTGTCTCATATGCTGTCGGTCTCCATGGCGCGGTAGACCGTTACGACGTCGTCGAAGTCGTTCCGGCCGTTGCCATTGTAATCAAAGACCCGCGGGTTCTTCTGCGAGAAGATGCTCTCAAAGTGCTCGAAATAGACCCTGACATCGTCGGCGTTCAGGGTGCCGTCGCCGTTCACGTCCTCGAAGAGGCCGTCGCCGTCACCGTCGCCAGGGATGTAGGTACACCCAGGGAAGGGCGAGAGCCCGACGACATCGATCGTGCCCGGCGTGCAGACCACAGTGGTCTCTTCGCCGCTGTCGGTATAGACGACAACGTCACTGACCTCGATCCCGGCCGTGCCGTCGGTGAGGCCCTTGACCTTCAGGGTGACGAGGACGACGTCCTCGGCCCCGGCTTCGACGGTGTTGCCGTCGTCGCTTGCAGAGTAAGTGACAGTGGTGCCAGGCAGGTGGGAATACGAAAATGCCCCCGCCAGGAAGGCGAACTCGACGTCGGTGATCTCGGCGTGCGTGTTCTCAAGGCTGACCGTGAGGCTGACATTCTTCAGGCCCTCAGGAAGGTGGTCCGCCACGATGGCGACCTCACGCTCGGTCCCGGCGGCGACCGTCGCCGGCGTCGGCGCAAACGAGATCACCGGGGCGATGTTAGTGAAGGTAACATTGTCGAGCCATCCGCAGTCCTCGCCTGCGGCATCATCGTATGAACGCTTCTCGTACATCCACCGCAGAGTGTGCTCACCCTTCGCGAGGGTGTACTTCGCGGGCTGCAATCCCTCGCCAGTGCCGGCAATCTCGTCCTGCACCTCTCCGTCGATGGAGAAGACAAGGGCATCTGAAAACTTCATCGAGAAGCCCTCATAGGACGAGACTCCCCAGTCGAAGGTGAGATTCTTGGGGCCGGTGACCGTGGTCTCGATCCAGGTCTGCTGGTGGCGCTCGTCGATGGCGCCGCTCTGTCCACCGCTCCCGCCGGTGAAGGACTCGTTCAACTGGACAAACCATGGGGCGTCGCCGCCGGTGGTCCAGACGAGGTCTTCGGCGTCGAGGGCCTCTTCGAAGGTCGGGGTGACGGTGATGTAGCCGTTCTTGACCTCTATCTGCCCTTCAGGGACGTTGTCCTTCTGCACGATGAGAGTGACATTGTAGATGCCAGGTTCCGTGTAGGTGTGCGTCTGGTTCCTGCCGACCGCCGACTCCTTGTCGCCAAAGTCCCAGGCCCAGTGGGTCGGGTTTCCGGTCGAATATCCAGTGAAGTCCACGGTGAGCGGGCCCTCGCCCCAGGTGACATTGCCGACAAAGTCGGTGTCGTCGACACGGGTGAAAGTGACATTGTCGACCCACCCGCAGTCTTCCATCATGTCTGAGTTGAAGTCCTTCTCGTACACCCACCTGATGGCGTGCGTGCCAAACCCGATCCTGTACTCTTCCTCGGTCCAGTTCTCAGGGAAGCCGAAGAGGTTCTTCTCTTCCTCGCCGTCGATGTAGAGTCTCAGGTAGTCGTGCCTGGGTTCAGAGGAGACATTCCAGGCGAAGGTGAGGTAACCAGGCCCGGTGATGTTTGCCTGGAGCCAGGACTCCTGGCTCCCCTCGATGGCGCCGCTCCGTGCCGAGGTGGTGCCGGTGTGGACGCAGTCGACGTCGACGAACCATGGAGCGTCGCCGCCGGTGGACCACTCAAGGTCCGGGGCCTCGACGGCCTCGCCGAGATTGGCGAAGGGGACGACCGAGATAGCCTGCGTCGTGCTGCTGGTGCCGGCGTCGTTCGTGACCGTCAGGCTGACGGTGTACTCGCCGACCTCCTCGTAGGTGTGGGTCGGGTGCCGCTCGTCAGAGATGACGCCGTCGCCGAAGTCCCAGGACCACGCCGTCGGGCACCCTGCAGAGGTGTCGTTGAACTGCACCGTCGCCGGGGCCATCGCCCGTGTCACATTGGCCTCGAAGGTGGCCGTCGGCTGGATGGCGCCGTAGGTGTAGGTGACGTTGTCGAGGTGGCCGCAGTCGCCCTCTCCATACCGATATTCGTTGGTGTAGGTCCACCTGAGGGCGTGTTCGCCTGGCGGGACCTCATAGTACTCGCCAGGCCAGTACTTGCCGTCATGGGTCCCCTCGATCGCCGAGACCTTGGTCCCGTCGGCCGAGAACTCCAGGAGTCCACTGTAGGTAAAGGCCGTGGCATTGATGTTCCAGTTGAAGGTGAGCACGCCAGGACCGTTGACCGTGGCCTCGATCCAGGTGGTGTTCTCCTCAGAGGAGATGACGCCGCTCCTCGCGGAACTCCCGCCCTTCAGAGCGCAGTAGAGATCGGTGAACCAGTCAGCGTCGCCGCCGGTCGTCCAGACAAGGTCAGGGGCGTCGGCTGCGGTGCCAAGCGGGATGGGCTCGACGACCTTCACCGTCTTTGTCACGGTGTCGGTGCCAAAGACGTCATTCCCTTCAGCGTCCTTCCCGGCGATGTTGGTGACCGTCAGGCTGACCTGATACTCGCCGGTATTCTCATAGACATGGACCGGCCGCTCGGCTGCACTCGGAGCCGAACCGTCGCCAAAGTCCCACTCTCGTTTTATCGGGAAGCCAGTGGAGTTGTCGGCAAACTGCACGGTCAGAGGCGCCATGCCACGGTACTCGGTGACGTTGGTGACGAAGTCCGCGACCGGGTCGCCGCCGCCGTAGGTGTAGGTGACATTGTCGAGCCACCCGCCGTTCTCCTCGGCTTCGGTCATGGACGTGGAGTAGGTCCAGGTGACGGTGTGAGTGCCGTGGCCGATGTGGTAGGTCTCATGGCGCCAATCCCTGTCGTGCTGGATCTTCTCGTAGAGGTCGTCGTACTCATCGGCGTCGTCGACCACGAACTCCATCTTGCCCATCGGCATCCCGGAGACCCTGCCCGGGTTCACCTTCCAATCAAAGGAAAGGATGCATGGGCCGGTGACGCTGGTCTGGACCCAGGAGTTCTCACCATATTCCAGCGCACCGGCACTCTTGCCGGCGCAGGCACCGACATACTCGGGGCCTTTCACGACCGACCAGGTGGCATTGCCGCCGGCGGTCCACTCAAGGTCAGTAGCGTCCAGGGCCTCAGCAAGGGTGACCTCGCCGACCGAATGGATGTACCCGGTCTTTGTCTCGGTCTCCTCCACGCCACCTCTGGTGACAGTCAGGGAGACGTCGTAGACCCCGGCCTCAAAGGTGTGAACTGGGTTTTTCTCATCTGAGGTCGTGCCGTCGCCGAAGTCCCAGTGCCAGCCGGTGATCGCCCCGGTGCTCTGGTCGAAGAACTGCACACTGAGTGGGGCTTCACCGGCGGTGACGTTGGCAGTGAATGCGGTGGCGATCTCCTGTGTGTAGGAGACGTTGTCGACCCAGCCGCAGTCCTCGCCCTCAGGCTCATCATAGTTCATCCTGATAAAATACCATTTGAGTTGGTGGGTGCCAGGGGCAATCTCGACGGTCTGTTCCTCCCAGGTGTGGTCGGTGCCGGCGATATCTACCGTCTCTTCCCCGTCGATCGCAAGGTAGTATCCGTCCCACTCGCTGCAGGAGACATTCCACCAGAAGGTGAGAGTGCCAGGACCGGTGACGCTGGTCATGAGGTCGGACTGGTCGTAGAGATAGTCAAGCGAGCCGCTCCGTGCGCACCCGCCGCCTTTCACGCCGTTCTCGGTGTCGATGGTCCACTCAGATGCTCCTGTTGTGACCCACTCAAGGTTCGGAGCGTCGAGGGCCTCTTTTAGAGTGGTGGGGGCGGGGACAATCTCCGGGGTGAAGACGACATGGTCGAGCCAGCCGCAGTCCTCGCCGCCATCGTTGCCGCTCATGTCGATGTAGGTCCAGCGCAGGGTGTGCTCGCCCTCGCCGA
>JAQVHG010000130.1 GCA_028696365.1 Methanofollis sp. | reverse complement strand
CACACAGTAGCCAGGATCCTCATGGGTCTGCGGGTACGGGTGGGTGCGATATCCAAAATGTTGCAAACGATCGGTCGATCTCGTCGAGAGATGGAGATAAACCCGATCGGCCGGAGTCACGCCCCCCGTTGAGTTGCAGCGCCTTCCGCAAACTGCTGCAAACGGCTGTAAAACGGAAGGGTGTGTTGCAAGAGACGTTGCCAGGTGTCCTGGACCACCAGGAGTTCACGAGGGTGAAGACCGATCTCGGGCGATGCGGTGTCTGTGGCGAGGGCCGGGCGGTCTTTCGCTCGGCCGACGGGCATGTGGTGCTCTGCGAGCGGTGTTATGCCGGACTGGTACAGGGGTGGAACGCAGGGCGAGGGGTGGAGTGACCGGACTCGGCCTGCACCTTGCGCTAGGCGATGGTGCTTATGGTTACATAAGCGGTGTTGGCGGTGTGTCGTTGGGACAAAGATGTGAATGGGCCGTGGGTGAAGGGGAGAGAGAAACAAGACTGACAAGGGCGATTGTCACAATAGCATCATCACCAAAATTCACAGACAATTCCCTCTGTCGATAAAAACAAGACAAAAAACGAGTATAACAACGTTCATATATTATTGTGTCCTTCTACCCTATGGTTTACAAATAATCAAATTTTGTAAGGTTTGTAAACTCGTGTGAGAATTGGTGTTGGGACAGGTGAGTGAGGCGTATGAGCATTGCAGAACGAATTAAAGCAGCCAGAAAAGGTGCTGGAATGAGCCAGCGGGACCTCGGCGCGGAGGTAGGAGTAACTGCACCGGCAATTTCAAAGTATGAAAAAGGAGAGGTAATCCCAAATTCTAGGATGCTGATCCGCCTGAGTAATGCACTGCATGTGAATGTTGATTTCTTCTTCCGCCAGATTGTGGTAAATGTGTCTGAACCTCATTACCGATGCCGAAAATCACTCAAGAAGAAAGAAGAGAACATCATTCATGGGAAGGTGACCGACTGGCTCGAACGGTATCTTGAGGTCGAGATGATCTCTGGCGTCACGACCAGTCTAGACCTGCCGTCAGGTAAAGATTATCAGGCATTTACTCTTGAAGACGTGGAAGCGATCGCCAAGAAGGTCCGCAAAGAATGGAACCTCGGGCTTGACCCCATCGAGAATGTGATGGACGTGCTGGAGCAGCACGGTGTCAAGGTCGGGACCTTTGAAGCGCCCAACTCCTTTGATGCCCTGATGTTTTATCACGATAAACAGACGCCAGTGATCGCGATCAACAAGTCCATGACCGGAGATCGCCAGCGATACAATTGTGCCCATGAACTGGGGCACCTCCTCCTCCAGGTCGGACCATCCCTCGATGAGGAAGACGCGGCACATCGTTTTGCCGGGGCATTTCTTGTGCCTCAAGAGATGGCGTGGAAAGAACTGGGAAAGAAACGTCATGCAATCGATCTGCGGGAACTCTACCTGCTCAAACACAAATATGGGATGAGTATGAAGGCCTGGATCCACCGTGCCCAGGATCTCGGGGTTATCACCAAGGGGACTGCACGACGGTTGTATATCCAGTTGAACCAGAAGATGACCGGGAAAGAAGAGCCATTAGATCAGGTAAAACCAGAGACGCCCACGTACATGCACCTTCTCATCCTGCGGGCCATGAACGAGAAGAAGATCACCCCATCTCGAGCTCGTGAACTCTATGGAGAACACCTACCAGGGATCGCAAGGGGGACCGAGTAGGTGCATCACACGCAGGATCTTCCGTCGGCTTGTGTCATCGACACGAATGTGCTCTTTGACGCAGTCGCCGGAGGATACCTGCACGAACTCTTCTCTCTTGAATGTGCGTTTTTGACCACCGATATCGCATTTCGTGAAGTCAGAACAATTCCAGCCGTGGACCTGCACAATTTTGGACTCAAGATCCGGGGTCTTGATGGCAAACAGGTTCTCGAAATGTTCAAACTCAGAGGGAACTATCCTGCCCTTTCAATGGAGGATATCTCAGTGATGGTCCTTGCACGACACACAGGGGCAATACTCCTCTCAGGAGAATGGCCCACTCCGAAGGGCCGCCCGGAAAGAAGGGGTCATCTTGCACGGTTCCCTATGGGTTCTGGATATCCTTGTCGCTGTAGGGAGACTCTCCCCATACAAGGCGATAGAGGCAATCGAAATGATGCAGCAGAAAGGAAGCCGATTGCCAGGAGAGGAGTGTGATCGCAGAATTCGAGATTGGAAAGATATGAGGTAAGTAATATCTTTCACGTCCTGAATGTGATTCAATTCATTTTAAAATGGCTCTGTAGAAAACATCCTCTTTTCATCACCACAACCTCCCTGTGAACTGAATTCATCGCCTTCCCTCATGCTTGTGCCGGGGGCGCTGCCCCCGGACCCCTGAGATGAAGATAGGATCGGGAAGGCGGAGAGATGGCCACAGAGAGGGAGGGTTGTAGTCCTCCCCCCTATCGTGATGCGGGGAGTTTGGGGGGCGGCAAAGCCCCCCGCCAGAGAGATCCATCAAGAGGATTTTTACAAAGCCTTTAAAATCTTTTTTTTCTGTTCTGTAGAAATCCTCCATCTCCATACCGACATGCACCACCCTCAGGCAGTTCCGTGGCGACGTAGGAAGAACCCACAAAGGAGGGATCGATCAAAAACAGGGAGATCTGAACCGACTCAGGGCTTCCTGCATATCGAGAGGACCATCCTCGCAGACGGCCTGACATGTGCGCATTTGCTCTTCCCTTGTGCAGTCTGATCGATCAATCGGTTCGAGAGCAACCGCGCACAATATCGCGAGGCTGAACTTTCAGAGATCTGCACACGTTTCGCAATATCTGAGATCGAGGTGGGGCCAGAGTCCTGGATGTCCTGGAGGACCTCCAGCTCCCGGCCCGTAAGCGGGGAGGTGAGGTAGGGCAGATCGATCGCAGAGAGATGTCGGCTCACATCTGAATATGAGGTGAACTGAGTGATCTGTGGCGCATGGCTTACAGAGGCGACGGTGAGGGCGACCAGGATCTCGCGTGGCCCGCCAGAGAGATTTACGATGATCGACGCCCCCGGAGTGTCGCGCACCGTGCCTTTGACCGCCTCGATGCATGCAAGGACCATCCCGGAAAAATCACGGTGATCGAGGTGGACCCGTCTGACCGCGATGTCGGCGTCGATCGTGTGGACCATCTCTGCGACGCTCGTGTACGCACTCTCAGCCCGTTCATCTCTCGTATCAGACATCAACAGAATGATCTCGTCCCCTGCCTCGATCCCATATTTTACGATCAATGAGACGACATGGGAGGTGTCAAATCCAAGGGGTGAGATGTACACTTTCATACAGTACTTCTGGCGGCGTGGGATTTAGATTTCATTTTTTTGCAATACCGCACAACACATGAACTTTTTTTGCAACCATTTTTGCCCTACACAAACCAAAGATTGATGGGAGAGGACACCCAGCACATTGTATGCGGCGAGTAGATCTAAAACTCAGACCCGACTACCCATTTGAGATACCAGTTCACGAAGGATACCAGATTTACTCCTCGCTGCTGGGACTCATGAAGGAATCTGACCCCACGGTGAGTCAGCGAGTCCACGACTCAAGGGTCACCTCGATCTCCCTTGGAGCCCTCCGCGGCCCCTTCAGATCGACAGGGAGACCCCACCACAGAGAGGTGATACCCCACGAACTCTACCATCTCCGCATCGGGATCACCGACCCCCACGACGACGAGATCTTCCGCCATCTTGTTCTCCCGCTCCTGACCGAACAGAAGGAACTTCCCCTCTACCGGGGTGCCTTCACCATCGAGCAGGTCGAGGACCAGATGGTATCGATCGACGACCTCGTCCAGCAGACACGAGGGTATCGACGACCACACATGAACTTCAATTTCCTGACCCCGACATGCATCCAGTACCGGAATTCACGCGTCACGGAGATGTACCCCCACCGGATCGCCGTGTTCCATTCGGTCCTTTCAAAATGGAACCAGATCTCGCCGGACGAACTCCGCATCGGAGTCTCCCGCGACGATTTCGGGCGACACCTCATCGAAAAACCTGACCTGCGCCGGCTCGCGACCTACAGCGTGCAGGTCAACAGAGTAAAAGATCCGAAACGAGGACATCCTCGTCCGATCTTCAAACAAGGTTTCGCCGGCCGGTGTACCTATTCCTTCACCTCAAAAGCCCCAGAAGGGTTTAGAAACGCAACCCTGCTACTCGCAAAATTTGCCGAGTACTCAGGTGTCGGATCAAGTGTCGCCCGCGGGTGCGGGCAGGTGGATGTCACTATCCAGGACGGTGTCAATGAAGAATGATGATCCCTTAGGCCTGTTCTTCCTGGAACAGGTAAAAACACTTTCCCAGAAGACAACAGGGAGAGAGATCCCTCCCTCGTACCGCGTGCTCTCAGACTATTTCGTGCTGGTCGACCCGGCAATTCGGGCCTCCCGATACGCCCTTCGTCCAGCAAAGAGTGTCGAATACGGCAAAGTCGACCAGCCGATGCTGAGCCATATACGCAACGGCGTCTGGGCCATGGTCGAACTGAACCGCTGTCTCTCAGAGATGGGTTCAAACCTCGTTCTCTCCCAAGAGGAACTGCGGGAAGCCATCGCCCTCTTTGCCGTCCACGACCTTCACAAATGTGTCAACAGAGACTGGAAAGCACAGTTCGACCTCTCGGCCGAGCATGTCCATATGGTCGCGACCGAGTTCAGGGCTACCGAGTACGCCCCTGACCTGACCGCCAAAGACTACCAATCCATTGCCGTCGCCCTCCACAAGACACGCGGCTTCCACGACGACCTCACGCCGAAGGCCACAGACTACCTCGAATGGGTCAGACTCGCCGACACCCTGGCAAGTCTGGAGAGGCCTCAGGTCTCCAACTCGATGCGCAAGGACCTCGACAACGTCGACCCCTCGCTCTCGTTCTACTACCACCTGTTCCAGGAGTCGACCGGCATCCTCTCCAACCTTGTGCACACCGGTATTGCCGAATGGGCAAAGAAAAAAGGTCTGTATCCCTTCCTCATCTTCGAGACCGGCGTCCTCTACGTCGGCCCAAAGGGGATCGACCTCAAAGACCCGGACCGCGAGACCCTGCGTGAGATCTACCATGAGTTCGAGCATGTCCTCAACTCCTGTCATGCGGCGATCTCGACTCCCACCGAATTCTCCGAGAGCATCGGGGTGCAGGGGAGCAAGGGGCTCTATTCAGTCGACAAAGCCTCCTTCTTCTACTCAGGGATCCCGACTGTGATGAAAGGGTTCATGGCGGCGGCGGTCCTCCGTGAAGAATCAGAGAACACCGGCCAGATCGAGATCGACCTCGCACAGCAGAGACTCCTGGCAAGGAAAGCGGTACCTGAGATGCAACAACCTCCCCTGGAGGTCATCGACATCCCGGCCTCGGCAGTCTCAGAGATCACCGTCGACGGGAAGGCGGTGGAACCTGGAGACGTGGAGGTCCTCTGCCATCCACCCCAGCAGACCAGATCAAAATCTCCCCTTGTCCCAGAGTCTGTCAGGCTTGACGGCCAGGCGGTCGACGGGACCGCGATCATCATCGCCGGGCCAAGCCTCTTTGCAAGTCAGATCGGATACCGGCACCACCTCAGGGAAGACTTCGGTGTCGACATCGGGTGGGACGCCCAGATCATCTCCTATGCGCGTGCAGTCTCAGGACTGAGAAAAGCGTTCATCGACCCGCTCACCGAATCTCACGCCCTTCCCACCGACGACTCCATCCTTGAGACCTGCCGACTCTTCCGGGTCGACGAGAACCTTGCGCACCTGATGGCAGCGTACGCTCATGAGCACCGCGGGAAGGACCATCATGCCGCCGGCGGCTTCTGGAACTATTCCTATGTGATCGCACGGGTCCTGCTCGACTCATCCCTCGACGGCGTCCGTTTCGCCGACCTCACTCCAGACCGAAAGATCGCGTACCTCACCTCCCTGGTCGACTCGTTCCTCGCCGACATCCCGGCTGAGACGATGGAAGACTTCAAAGCACATCTCCTCTATCCGTATCAGGACAAACTTCTGGTCTGGTTTGCAGAGAACCTCGACCTGAACGGCTCGATGGCCTTTGGTGCATTTGAGAACAAGGTCTCGAAGTTTGACGCCTACTGCCAGGGGAAGGGGATCTGTCATCTCACCGCGGACACCCCGTTCGACAGAGAGAAGATAGCCCCTTCAAAGGACGTCAGCATGCTCGGGTATTCGTTCTCGAACCATGCCGTCATCGGAGGGACAGAGCCGAAACTCTCGGTCTCAGTACCGGTCGAGGTCGAACTCGGGCTCAGGAAGATCGGTCACCAGATCAAAAAGGGCGAGGATAAACTCTACTTCAGGCTGGTCCCTG
>JAQVHG010000129.1 GCA_028696365.1 Methanofollis sp. | reverse complement strand
CCTTTGATCTTCTCAGGCGGGCGGACCTCGGTCTCATCAAGCTGGTTCCTGAAATACTCGACCGGCATCTTGTTCCTGAGAGACTTGATGATCTCCTTTCTGGTCAGATCCTCGACACTCTTGTCCCGTGGGCAGAGCGCGATATAGTCGATATCCGCCACCTGGAGGAGCTCACGCAGGATGAGGTCCCCACCACGGTCGCCGTCCAGGAAGGCCGTCGCAGTCTTCACCTCACAGAGTTTTGGGATCACCGCCGGAACCTTCGTTCCCTCGACGGCGACGGCGTTCTTGATCCCGTACCTGAGCAGGTTGATCACGTCGGCCCGTCCCTCGACGACGATGACAGCATCGGAATCGAGGACATTTGGGCCAGCCGGAACCCGTTCTTCTCCAAGCACCCCGATTTTTTCGATCCGCATCGACTCACGGACATTGTCCATGAGTTCAGTCGAGTCGATGGTGGTCTCGTCGAAATGTGTCAGCAGGAGTTCTTTTGCGCGGTCTACGATCTGCTTGCGCTTCGTCACCCTGATGTCCTCGATCCGTTCGACCCGTGCATGGGCAACGCACGGCCCGACCCGGTCGATCGTCTCCATGGACGCCGCAAGCACTGCCGTCTCAGCTCGGTCCAGAGAGGAGGAGATCAGGATCTCTCCTCGTGTCTCTCCTTTCTTACTTGTTATATGGACGTCAATGCGCCCCACCCGCCCGGTCCGCTGGAGATCACGCAGGTCGAGATCTTCGCCGAGCAACCCTTCAGTCTGACCAAATATAGCCCCGACTACGTCAGGTTTCTCGACCACCCCCTCGGTATGTAAGTTGATGTGAATAAGATACTTGGTCGTATCAGATGAGTACATAGTAAGCCTCCAGAGTATGTCATATCATGATTACTATGACAGACCATAGGTAACAGTAGTAGATATACAGGGAGGAATACTTATATGCACCCCCGTCCTGGGGGAGGGATGTTAGAGATGAACAGCCGTCTTATGACTCGAGGAGATCGGAGAGGCGAGATATTATGTCATCTCTTGAAATCCCGAGAATTTCAATTCTTTTGGTGCTCGAAGTCGCACCTGAGATGATGCTCACCGACGACTTTGGAACCCCGAATGTCCTAGCGACAAGGTCGAGAATCGCGCGGTTTGCCTTTCCTCCTACCGCCCTGGCTGCGACATGACAGACAAGGGCCTTGCGCCAGGAGTTGTAGCCAGCCGGAAAGGCGTCATTTTTGCATCCGGCAGAGACGTCAAGAGTGATCACGACGCCGTTGTCTGAGCCTGAGACTGCATCATCATAAGAGGTCACAAGAATCACCAGATGTCGCCCGGCGCTAACGACCATGGATCATCAGTGGCTTGTGCCGTGCTTCACCTGGTCTTAACCCTCGCGCCGGGCGTAATGCCTGTCGCACGTCCGGGTTGTCCCGCAGCTCATATCCAGGGCATCGCCAATTGATCGCGCGGGGACCTATGGGCGTGCATGTATCGGCATGATAGTATTTGGGCTCAGGGAATATAGCCTTTGCCAGGGATCCAGGTGCCTTCGGTCCCGAGGTACTCGCCGTCCTGGACGACAGCAGCCCCATCCATGATCACGGTCTTAGGGAAGACTGCGGCCATCCCCTCAAAGGGCGTCCAGGTGCACTTAGTGTGCAGGGCGTCAGGGTCGATGGGGGTTGGTTCCTTCGGGTACAACGCAAAATCGGCCCGCTTGCCAGGCTTGAATCCTGCAGGAGTGATGCCAAGGATCCTGGCAGGGTTGACCACAGTCTTTTCGACGACCGACGCAAGAGTGAGCCGGCCTGCGACGACTTCAGCCATCAGGAGGGGGAGCATCGTCTCGACGCCGGGCACCCCGGATGGGGCCTCCGCAAATGGCACCGCCTTCTCGGTGGAGGTGTGCGGGGCATGGTCTGAGGCGATGACATCGATCGCGTCCCACCGGCTCCAGAGTGTTTTTCGTTCTTTCTCGCTCCGGAGTGGTGGGTTCATCCTGGCATGAGTGTCCCCGGCCTCGAACTGTTCCCAGGAGAGGAAGAGGTGATGGGGTGTCACCTCGACGGTGCCGGTGCTGGCCGCGGCGTCGACGGCTGCAGCCGAACTCATATGACAGAAGTGGACCCGCCCGCCAGGGGGCACCAGGCGGCCCACCGCCTTCACCGCCGCGGCCTCGGCGGAAGCGGGCCTGAGACAGTCGTGGTCTGCGAGATCCCCGGGCGTGCCAGGGAGCGGATCCTCGGCATGGACCGTGGCCAGGGCCCCAAGGTTACGGAGGGTAAGAAAAGCCCGGGCGAGCACCTCGGGGGGCACCGCCGCACCATAGCTGGACGGCCCGGCAAAGACCTCGCCGAAGGCCATTGCGCCGGCCCGCCAGAGGACCGGGAGGTCGGCACCTAGCACTACTCCGGCGTTGACTGCATACCGGCACCTGGCATGCTCTGACGCCTCTGCGACACGCGCCCTGTACGCCTCTGGGGTGGTGAGCGGCGGGAGGGTGTTTGGCTGGTCGACGACGACGGTCACCCCACCGAAAAGGGCGCTCGTCGTCCCGGTCGTCCAGTCTTCCTTGGCCGCCTGCGCCTGCCCGCCCCTGAGATGGGTGTGCATGTCCACCGCAGCCGGCAGACAGATGAGGCCTGAGGCGTCGACGCACTCGTCGGCGGGCATACCTGCACCGATATGGAGAACTCGCCCCTCACCAAGGCTGAGATCGGCCACCCGACCGGAAGGAAGGGTGACCCCCTTGAGCACCAGCGCCGCACGCCTGGCCATTCTCTGTAACTCCCTTCAGCAGACCCGTGGCACCGGGTCGCCGATCGGTGCCTCGATAAACCGCTCGCCGCCGATCGCAGTCTTCATCACGACGCCAGACCCCTCGGTGACTCGACCGATGATCGCGGCGTCCTTGCCGTATTTGTGAGACCTGAGTGCCTTGAGCACCGCCTCGGCGTCTTCGGCGGGTACGCCCATGATCGTCTTGCCCTCGTTTGCCACCTCAAGGGGATCGATCCCGAGCATGGCCGAAGCGCTCCGCACGTTGGTCCTGATCGGCAGGGCCTCTTCGTCGATCTCGACATGGACCCCGGCCTTGCTTGCCATCTCGTTGATGGCATTGGCAAACCCGCCGCGAGTCGGGTCTTTCATCGCGTGGATATCACCGGCCTCAAGCACCCGCTCGACCATGCCCCAGAGGGGAGCCACGTCAGACCTGATCTGTTCGCCCAGGTCAAACCCCTCGCGGTGGGCCATGATCGCAAGCCCATGGTCGCCGAGGGTGCCGCTCGAGAGGATCACGTCGCCGGGGAGGAGGCCATTGTCCCTGACGACATGGTTTGCGACCCCGACGCCGGCGGTGTTGATGACAATCCCGTCGAGCGAGCCGCGCTCCAGCACCTTAGTGTCGCCGGTGACGATCGAGGCCCCGACCTCACCAAGGGCGGCGTCCATCGAGGCGACGATCCGTTCCAGGTCTGCGACCTCAAACCCTTCCTGGATGACCATCGCACATGAGAGGGCGATCGGCCGGCCGCCCATCATCGCGAGGTCGTTGACCGTCCCTGAGACGGCAATCCTGCCGATGTCGCCGCCGGGGAAGAAGATCGGGTGGACGAGATGGCTGTCAGTCGTAAAGACGATCTTCTGGTCGCCGACCGGGATCACCGCCCCGTCGTCGAGGGACTCAAGCCCGATCCCGCCGGCATTGTTGTTCTTGAACTTCGTGATCACATTCAGAAGTTCGCCCATCACTTCTCCACCCGCACCGTGCATCAGATTGACTTTCATGATTCGTTCACTTCGATCTCGATATTGCTAACTACGATCTCCTTTCCTTCGACAACGTGGGGGAGCCCGCCGCACTGCGGGCAGACAAACTTCTCGTTCCCCTCATACCCGCACTCGCACTTAGTCCGCACTTTCACAGTCCGGCACTCCAGGTGCGTCCCGGCAAAGAGGGGGTCGTCCTCCACGATCACCCCAAAAAGAAATATGACCTGTTCGGGGTTTACCATCGCCATCTCGCCGACGTCGACCGAGACTGTCGTGATCTCGTCGGCCCCGTTCTCGACTGCGGCTCGCTTGGCGGTGGCGAAGATGTCGTATGCGATACTGTACTCGTGCATTTACTCTTCCATTGCTGCGTAAACTTCTTTGAAGAGCTCCCTGGTAGAGAGGCCCTCCTCACGGCTGAGTTTCTGGATGGCAAACCCGACATGGACGAGAACGAACTCGCCGATATCAACATCGACCAGGTCGAGGCGGACCTCCTGTTTGAGGTCACCATAGTCGACGACGCCGATATTGCCGTCTTTTTTCTCGATCACTTCGGCAGGAACTGCAACACACATCGTATTTCCTCAGATAGGGAGTATGGGTGTCAGAAGTAAAAACACCTTCCGAAGTGACATGGGAGAAACAGACATTTGAATATCCAGGATGAGAGATGGAGATGATGCTGGCAGGCCGTATGAGATGTTTTTCCATGAGCAGATCCCGATAGTGTCAGGGGGTGAAGATTCTTCAATTGAGAGTGGTATGTCGGATCATCGCGCCTTCCCAAACGTCGGTGCTGGGGGCGAGTGCCGCCCGGACCCCCAGGATGAAGATTGGGCTGGGAAGGCACATTCAGCGAATATGAAGAGAGAGTTTCTGTCCCCTGTCCTATCTTGACGCGGGGGTCCGGGGGACGGCCAGCCCCCCGAAACCCCCCACGGAGGGTCGACCTCAGGGAGAGAACCTGGCGTAACGATTACCAGGCGCCTATCTCTCTACCCTCCCGTCAGGTGATCGGGATCTCGATCCCCCGCACTTGTGGTTTCTTGTAGGGCACGTCGATGACCAGTAACCCGTTGTGATACGTCGCCTTCGCCTTCTCGTAATCGATGGGGCAGCAGGTGGCATATGACCCGACATATCGCACCCCCTCCTTCGAGGCCCGCACAAAGAAACTGTCGTCATGCATGCTCAACGTGATTGCCTCCTTTGCGACGCCAGGCAACTCCACCTCGATATGCAGATGCTCGTGATCCTCGTCAGGCATCGCATACACCACCGGCGCGACTTTTACTTCGGCCATCTTATTTCACCCGTCTGAGACTGAGCAGGATCGTATATATATCCCCCTCATCGCCGCGAAACGGGAGGATATAACATAGGTGAACTGCAACCCTTTTTGAACAATCGATTCAGCATTCAGAGATTTTCAGGAGATACTATGCCATCAGAGAGTACCGATACCACAAAACGTGCCGAATGGTCTCGTTATGGGTTTGTCCTCGCCGCCATCGGCTCGGCCGTCGGCCTTGGAAATATCTGGCGATTTCCCTATATCGTCGGTGAGAATGGCGGTGGGGCCTTCCTCATCCCCTATATCATATCATTTCTCTGCTTTGGGATCCCGTTGATGATCCTTGAGTTTACCATCGGCCGGGGTTTTAGGGGCTCGGTGGTGACCGCCTTCGGACGCCTCCATCCGCGGCTGCGCCACCTCGGACTCCTCCCCTTCGTGATGGTGATCGTGGTCTTCAGTTATTACTCGGTTATCGCCGGGTGGACGCTGGCCTATGTCCTCTTCTCGGTCACTGGGTATATGGACTTCGAGACTTTCACCTCCTCACCCCTCCCATTGGTCACCTTCTTTGCGACCATACTCCTTGCTGGGGCAGTGGTGAAGGTCGATCTCAAGGCTGGGATCGAACGGGCAAACCGGTACTTGATGCCAGTGTTGGGGCTCGCCCTCCTGATCATGCTTGTCCAGGCCCTCACTCTCCCTGGCGTCGAGGCCGGACTGACTTACTACCTCACCCCCGACCTCTCGGTCCTCTCCGACCCTGGGATCTGGGTCCAGGCCGCAGGCCAGGTCTTCTTCTCCCTGAGTATCGGGTTCGGGGTGCTCCTCACCTATGGAAGTTATCTTTCAGACTCCGAGTCCATCCCGCGCTCGGCGGCGGTCATCGCAGGTGCTGACTTCTTGGTCGCGCTTATCGCCGGGTTCATTATCTTCCCGGTCGTTTTCTCCTTCGGTTTTGACCCGGTCTCAGGTCCGCAGCTTGCCTTCATCACCCTCCCTGAGATCTTCTCGACGATGGCCTTCGGCTCCTTCTTTGGCGCATTATTCTTCATCCTTCTTTTTATAGGAGCGATCTCTTCGATCCTCTCCATGGTGGAAGGTGGAGTGGCGACCATCGTCGATGAGTGGGCTTGGCCGCGGAAGAAGGCGACCCTCCTGGTCTGTATCCTCGCCACGATCATCGGACTTCCTTCGGCCCTCAGTTATGCCGGATTTGATATCACTCTCTTTGGTGCGCCATTTTTGGACTCTGTCGACCTCCTCTTCGGGATATTGCTGGTCCCGGTCTCGGCCTCGGTGATCTGCATCGCCTTCTCGTGGCTCTGGAAGCCAG
>JAQVHG010000128.1 GCA_028696365.1 Methanofollis sp. | reverse complement strand
AGGTACTTCTTCACTGGCAGGCGCGGCTGGCCGTCGAAGAAAAGTTCTCCGAAGGCGTCGTCCTCGTAGAAAACAGTCTCAGAATCTTCAAGGATCCTAGCGATGGCCTGTCGCTTCTCCTGCGAGTAGGTGAGGCCAGAGGGGTTCTGGGAATTGGGGATTCCATAGAAGAACTTGGGAGCCTTCTCGGCGACCATCTTCTCGAAGGCCTCCAGGTCGGGGCCGTCTTCCTGGAGGGGGACGGCACAGAACTCAGGCTCGTACATCGAGAAGGCCTCGATGGCCCCGAGGTACCCGGGCCGCTCGACCCCTACGACGTCGCCAGGGTCGAGAAAGATTTTGGCCACCAGGTCGAGGCATTGCTGGGAGCCGTTGACGATCTGGATCTCTGAGGCGGTGGCTGGGATGCCGAGACGTCTCTGGTAGCGTTCGGCGATGAACTCTCGGAGCGGCAGGTAGCCGTCGGTCGTCGAATACTGAAGGGCGCACGCTCCGTCCTCCTCCATCACCTCGCGGGTGGCGCGGGCGATCCCGTCCACGTCGATGAACGAGCCGTCTGGGAGACCTCCGGCAAAGGAGATGACGCCGGGTTCTCCTGAGACCCTGAAGAGTTCTTCGATGAATGATTCTGGAGCTTTGTACATCCGATCTGCAAAACGATAGTTCACCACGGTCCTTACCTCACATCTCTGGTCTCACAGGCACGCCGGCACTATGCACCCCCCGTTCCGGGCGCTGTGAGAGAACGTAACTCACAGATTCGAGGAGAGAGGCCAAAAATATATCCCATTCCAGGAGAAGTCGCAACGTTTATCCCTGTTGGAGATCGATGCCGGGTGATGAAGTCTCTGGTCATACCTACTGTTTTCCTGGTCTTTGTCCTCGTCACTGCCGGGTGTACTGGGGCCCCTGACCTTGTGAGGGCTGGTGAGGAGGAGAACGGGAGTACGGTCACGGTTGCCTCTGGCGGGAAAGTGGTTATTACTCTCCCATATGACACCATCGCTGGGGAGCAGTGGCAGACCGACCTCAGTGACGGCTTGGTCATCACCGACGAGCAAACCCTGGCAGGGACGCAGGAGTGGACTGTCGAACCTCTTTCCACCGGTACCTTCACCTTCAAGGCCTCCCTGGTAGGGGCATGGGACCCGCTGACCAGTGCGGAGAAAGAGTTTGTGCTGACTATCAGGGCGGTGTGAAGGGATCTCTGAGACTAGTGACAGGACAGCACTCATCATGATGCCTCAATAGAATGGGAGAAACGCAGGATATTTGGGTTTTGGCCGTCTGGAATTCTCAAGAACCTGGAAAAAGGGCTCCTCAAGCATGCCCGAAGAAATTTTCTCTTCGCTTGGCTCTATAGAAGCCCTCACTTATCGTGGGGAGGATGTGTGTCACCGGCCTTCCTATAGTCTCTCGCCGGGAGTTCTTTGAAGGCTTTCATCTTCTTGTGTTCGCTATGCTCACATATCGAAAATCAGAGATATTTTCAGGCTCGCTCACGCTCCCAGCCATCGGACCCCCGGGAGCACGATTGCACCTGGAAGGCAGAATAGATAACCATGACGAGTGCGTTGCAGTCCACGACCTATCGTGACGCGGGGGGTTTTGGGGGGCGGCAAGCCCCCCGCCAGAGATGGCCATTCAGAGGGTTTCTACAAAGCCTTTCTCTTGCTTCTTCTCTCTTTTCAAAACGAAAGAATAGGTGGGGGCGGCTATTCGATGACGTTCTCGTGTGGTGTCCTGCTCAGAAGAGGGAACACAGATCAGTGTACGATCCAAAGATCCAGATCATTTCATCCTGTATGCCTGAGCCCAAGGTTCATGCTTGATTCTACAGATCAAAAAAGGGCTCTGTAGAGCCCCTCACCTCTTGTGTGGGTGAGATGTGTGTCCCCCGCCTTCCTCCCTCTTTGGCCGGGGGCGGCGAGCCCCCCGCCAGAGAGATTCATCAAGAGGATTTCTACGGATCAAAAAAGAGGATATTGTCGGTGAGGTCTGGACTTATGAGTAACCCCGCATCGTCACGTTTGTATTTGCAGCCTTCTCCTCGGGTGGCTGAATTGTCCCGAACTTCTCTTCATAATCCTTCATGCTCTTTGAAAGGACAGCAAGGAGGTTCTTGGCATGTTTTGGGGTGATGGAGACGATCGACTTAGCCCTGGCCTGGTTGGTCCCTGGGATCTCGTGGAGGAACATGAAGGTGAACTCGTCTTCCTTATAAGCCACCTGAATCCGGTTGGCATAGACCGGGTCAAGCGTCTGTGGGACGTTCACCGAGAGTTCGTGTTGTGCCATAGAGTAAAGTATAAGCCGAGAACAATAAAGGATTTGTGTGATGGATGACCTGATCGGTATCGCTGCTGTCCTCACTGCACGCTTCTGTCCTCTCCGTCTCTACCTCGATCGCCAGGAAGAGTATGAGGAACCGCCGTATTATGCTGTCTGCAAGCAGGTCTCGTATCATCTCGGCACCCCTTTTGAGGCCGAGGCAGTCTGGGATGAGGTGTGCACTATCCTCCCGTACGCTGGCGAGGACGAACGCGCGCTTTTCGACCAGTGTGTGGCACGATGCCAGGGGAAAGAGTGGCCACTCTTCTCAGATTTTGACGTTCCTGTCACCTCGGCGCGTCATGGGATCAGGGGGACCGTCGATAAGGTCGACCCCGCGCGCCCGGCCTTTGTCCTTACCAGGGCGAACGAGGCACCGCAAGCAGGAGTATGGGGGGCTGACCGGATCAGGATCGCCTGTTATATCGCCTGCGTCGCTGAAAGCCTCGGACTTGAGGTGGACGGCGGGTGGGTGGAATACGTCCCTTCCGGCGTCCTCAGATACTGCGTGCCAGGCCCGAGGGACCGGCGGATCATGCTCAGAGCGATCGCCGCCGCAAAAAAAGTTGAAGAGGGCGAGGTCCCGAAAAAACCCCTCAACCCGCCGTGTGTCAGGTGTCCGCACCAGGAGCGGTGCGGGCCAGGGCCACGGCGACTTTCAGACTTGCTGTGAATGCTTCTCTCTCCTGGAGAATGCGTGGAGGCCAGGGAACTTTGAAGTGTAACCAGAGGGAGCATGAGAATGCTGGGGGCCTTTGGGGTGTGAGCGGAGCGAACTTGGGTGCGGATGATATTGCAGATATCTCTGGAGGAAGGAGGAGTGAGTTTGGAAATCTTCGATCTACTGTGAGTCTTTGATTTTCGGGCTCTATAGAATCTCTCTCCTATTGTGGAGAGAAAGTGTGTCGTCTGCCTCTCTCTAACTTCTTTCCGGGGGTGCTGTCCTCGGACTTCCAGGATCAAAATCGGGCCAGGAAGCAGAATAGATGATCATAAAGAGAGTGGGGTTGCTGTCCTCGACTCTATCGTGTCGCGGCAATCCCCGCCCCCAGAGAACATTATACAAAGAATTTCTATGATACCAAAAAGAGAAAAAATTAATCTAATTTCTTTCCAGATTTCAGTTCTTCGATCGACTCTCCTTCCTCGATCTTCTTTTCGAGTTGGTGGAGGAGGGTCTCGACCTCCTTTGAGGTTGGGATCTCGCCGAGGATCGTCTCGTCAAGGCCCTCCGCCGCCTCGACCCCCTCGTCTTCGGCCATTTCGTCGGTCGCTCCGAGGAACTTTGCGCTCTGTTTTACCAGGCTTGAGATCTCGAAGGGGAAGATGATCTTTGTTGCCTGACCGTCGGCCATCTGTTTAAGGGCGTCAAGGGATAGGACGGTGATCGCCTTCTTGTCCAGCGGCCTGGACCCGAGGGAGAGCACCCGCAACCCCTGGGCCTCGCCCTGCGCCTGGAGGATCTTCGAGAGCCGATCACCCTCGGCACGGAGCACCTTGCTCTGCCGCTCACCCTCGGCCTGGAGGATCATGGACTGCCGCTCGCCCTCGGCACGGAGGATCGCGGAACGCTTGTCCCCCTCGGCGCGGAGGATTGCCGCACGCCGTTCACGTTCGGCCGCGGTCTGCTCGGTCATCGCCTGCTTGACCACGCCGACCGGGTCGACCTCCTTGATCTCCACCCGCTCGACCTTCACGCCCCACTGGTCGGTCTCGCGGTCCAGGATGTCGCGGAGTTTGGTGTTGATGAGGTCGCGGTTGTACAGCACCTCGTCAAGTTCCATGTCGCCGATGATCCCTCTCAGGCTTGTCTGAGCCAGGGCGACCGTCGCCATCCGGTAGTTTGAGACTTCGAAGAATGCCTTTTCAGGGTCGACCACCCTGGTATACACGATCGCATCGACATTGGTCGGGGAGTTGTCCTTGGTGATCACCTCTTGCGAGGGGACGTCCATTACCTGGGTCCTGAGGTCGAGTTTCTCCACCGTTGTGATGATCGGGACCACCCACCTGAACCCCGGGTTTAGTCGTCCGATATATTTACCGAGCCTGATCTGCAGCCCCTGTTCGTAGGGCTGGATGATCACGACCCCCTTGGACATGATATAGATCACGACCAGGATCAGGAAGATCGTGATGAGGTTGCCAGCGATTTCTTCAAGTACCATTTAGTTCATCTCCTCCACCACAATATGCACACCCTCGGAACGCACGACGACCACCCTGGTCCCTGCCTGGATGATGCCGTTTGCTGAGCGGGCACTCCATTCGACTCCCTCGACGATGACCTTACCGCGGATGCTCTGCGGGTCGACTTCTTTTGTCACCAGTCCTTCGAGGCCGATGACCGAGTCGCGGCTGAGGGTTGTCGGGGGTTTTTCGTCGGGGGTGATCTTGGAGTAGAGCCAGACGGTTACAATTGCAGCCGCAAGGGCGGTCACCACACCTACAATGACTCCGATGGCTGAACCAAAGACGTCAACCCCGAGGACGAAGAGGACTCCAAGGATGATCATCACGGTACCCGGCACAGCGATGAAGAAACCTGGGTTGGTTGCTTCGATCAGGAGAAAAAGGGCGCCGAGAACGATGAGGATCCATCCGATAGAGATGCCCAGCAGTTCCATGGGTTGGAATTGGTTTCTCAAGATATAAAGATGCTCAATGGAAAGAATAGGGGATGTTACACGATATATAAAATATAGGTTTTGTGGCTCTGTAGTGCCCCTCGTTCATTCTTGGTGTGACCGTAACTCAATTGCCTTCCTGCATCTCTCGCGCCAGGGGCGCGTGCCGCTCGGTCCCGGGACCACGATTGCACCGGGGAGGCACATCTGATGTTCTTGACGGGGATTATGCAGTCCTCGACCAGTCTGTTGCGAGGGAGCTTGGGGGGGCGGCACGCTCACTGACTCCTGCTCCCCGGTCAGGGTTTGTAGAAGACCATGATCCAGATCGTCGTCGCGATGATGGCGAAGAAGCCCCAGGTGACGGCCGAGATGATCGTCTCTGCGTAGCGTTTGAGGCCCCGCGGTTCGAGGACTCGTTCCAGTCCTTCCTTGAGGATGAGTCCGCCGTCGAGGGGGAGCATGGGCAGGGCGTTGAAGATCCCGACGTTGATGTTGATCCAGGCCAGCCAGAAGAGGAGGTGGATCACTTCCCAGAAGAAGGGGAAGGGGACGGCGAAGAACTGGATGTCGGGCGTGGGTGAGGTGAGGACCATGAGGTGCTGCCCGATGACGGGGTTGTAGAGGTGCGCCAGCGGGATCGCGATGAACAGGAGAAGTCCTGGCACTGAGAGAACGTTTTCGGCGGTGGCGGTGACGATCTCAGGCTGGTAGTAGTAGATACCCATGTACCCGCTCTCTCGCGGTCCGGTCTGTGCGGTGAGGCTCTCAGGCCAGGGGTCGAGGGTGATGGAGTATGCGGTCTCTGTCCCGTCGTTTTCGAGGACGAGGTCGAGGGTGTCGCCCGGGCTGGTGGTGTTCAGGACGGTGGCGACATCTGTGGGGGTCGCGACCTCGATCCCGTTCACTTCGGTAATGATGCTCGGTGTCGGGAGGTCGGCGCGGTCGGCGGGGCCGTCCTGGTAGATGCCGTAGACGACGGGGGCGTTTGTGGGGACGACCATGCCCATGAGGACGACGAAGAGGACGATGCAGATCGCGCCAAGGACGATGTTGTTCGTGATCCCGGCCCCGTACATCCTGGCCTTGGGCATGCCTGAGGTCTTCTCGACGTCCTCTTCGTCGGGTTCGACAAAGGCACCGATGGGGATGACGGCGTACAGGAGGCCTGCGCTCTTTACCTTGATGTTCTCGATTCTGCAGAGAACCCCGTGGCCGCATTCGTGCACCAGGAGGGTGACGAAGAAGGCAATCCAGACGGCGATGGTCGAGGGGATGAAGGGGTTGAGTCCGGGGATGAGGAGAACGGCCTGGGGGGCGAGTGACCCGGCCTGCTGGTCGATGTTGGCGAGGGTCAACTGGAAGGAGAGGATGACCATGAGCGCCATCCCGATGGAGGCCAGGATGACCATCACGACGCCGAAGGTTCCGTAGGCGCGGAGGAACCTGGAGAGGGGTTTGAAGAGATCGAAGAACCCGACCCTTCAGGTTCGGATCATCATGACGGGACCCCAGAATGTGACGTGATCACTGAACCGCCCGGTTTTCAGGATATATATTGAGATGGCGATGTAGATCGCAAGGAGAGATGCAAGTATGAGTACCCAGTCCATCTGA
>JAQVHG010000127.1 GCA_028696365.1 Methanofollis sp. | reverse complement strand
AGAAGATGTTGAAACTTTATGTGAGAGAGAGACAAAAGGTCGGCAGCGGCGTCAGGCAACCGAAGTACCGCGTCGTTGCCGCCACCGGTGGGAAGGGCGATGAAGGACACCTCAAGGTCGAGGCGACTCATTTCAGGAAGACTGAACTCGAACAGATCGCCGCAGATGTAGGGGCCGAGATCGTCTGGCTCGAAGCGATGCCCGAGGAAAAACGCGGCGAGATGAAAGCCGCCGCCCGATAAAAAGAAAAGGAAGGTCAGGCCCTGATAAGGGTCCCGATCTTCTCACCCTTTACTGCCTTCGTGATATTGCCGGGCACATGCCCGTTGACCACCCTGATCTCCTTCACGTGCTTGGTGTGGAGGAGAAGCTCGACTGCGTTCTTCTCAAGGACCATGTCCTCCATGTCCCTTGCAAGCAGATCTTCTGCCGTGATCTCAGAGATGAGGTCGGCCTCAGGGTCGATGCGGGGGTCTTCGGTGAAGAGGCCGTCGACATTCTTCGCAAGGATACAGTTCTTCGCGCCCATCACCTCGGCAATGAGTACTGCACCGGTGTCGGTCCGGTTCGGCGGGATCGATCCCATCTCAGGGGGCTGTTCGTAGAGCCCGTACGGGGGGGTACCGTGGGTCACCGGCAGGAGGCCCAGTGAGGTGAGAGTCGGGAGGTCGAGGAGGTCGTCCGATGCCACCTGTGTCCCCCCATAGGGGGAGAGGAGGAGAGACATCATCAAGGCGTTCTGTTCGCTGATCTTGCCGGCGAGTTCGGCGAGCACACCGGTCGGCATCCCGAGGTTGATGCCGATGTCCATGATATGGCGCACTCTGACACCACCACCGGTCACCAGGAGCACCTTCTCCCCGGCCTCCTTAAGGGCCCCGATCTCCTCCACGATCGGGTAGACCACCTCGCGCCCGAAGTCGATGGTCCCATGCCCGCCGATCTTGATCACATTCAGATCAGGCATGATCCTGATCTGCGAAATCCCATCGGTCTGTCGCATCAGTCCTTTCCTCACCATCGTCTCTCCGCGGAGCCCTGAATCCAGTTCAAACCGTTTTGCTGTGATGATATCACCTGTGGAGAGAATGTTTATACGTGGAGAGATATAACAGAGCGTATACCAGTTGGTATACCAACTGATAGAGGTGATAACTATGAAGATCTATGTCCGTGAACGTCAGAAGGTCGGCAGCGGCGTCAAGCAGCCGAAGTTCCGTATCGTCGCCGTCACCGGTGACAGCAACTCCAGGAGACTCTGGGTGGAGTCCAAGCACTTTAGAAAGAACGAAATCGAGACCATCGCCGCAGACCTTGAGGCCGAGATCGTCTGGCTCGAACCGATGCCAGAGGACGAGCGCCCCCATAATAAGAAAAACAAATAACGCCAAAACCTGCACTATGTCTGCACTGAGCCCAGACGAGGTTCTCAACGCAGTGGCGCGGATCCTCATCCTTGAGGACCGTGCCATCACATTTCTCTGTACTCCAGACGAAGTCAGCATCAGATTCCCAAAAACCAGGCGCCTGGCCACCCATCTCTCAGTTCCGCACTATTATGTCATCCCAGTTCTCGCCGCCATGGAAGAGAACGGACTGGTCACCCGCACTGAGCGGGTGGGGGTCTCAACCAATGCAAAAGGGACGGCACTCCTCTTCTCCAGGATTATAGAAGAGTATCCTGCAGAGGTCGAGCAGATCCTCGGCACCGATCTCCTCTCTGCGATCAGAGGAAGGATCTTCGAGGAGTGAGGCCCCCAGCGAGAGATCAGAATATCTGGACAGAAGACGCCTTAAAGGCTACAAAGACCGCGTCCCCCTCTGCAAGACCCATCTCAAGATATCCCTGCCTGGTGATCAACACCACCAGAGAGACCCCACAGTCGACCGTAACCCTGACCGTTACCCCATGATCAGCGATCTCCTGGACCATTCCGGAGTACTGGTTCCGTGCACAGGAACCGATCGGCTGCGGCGAGATCAGGATCTCTTCAGGGCGGATCGTGACACAGACCATTTCGCTGTCTGCAAGGGCTGTCGATACCATCTTGACGCCCTCGATCGTGACCTCTGAGAGTCCTTCCTTTCTGGCACAGGTCCCCCTGAAGAGGTTCTCTACCCCAACAAAGTTTGCCACGAACTCGCAGTTCGGTTTCCTGAAGACCTCGTCAGGGGTGCCGACCTGCACGATCTCGCCGCCCCTGATCACAGCAACGCGGTCGGCAAGCGAGAAGACCTCCTCGAAGTTGTGGGTGACATGGATCACCGTGATCCCGTAGGCGTCATGGAGACGGCGCAGTTCTCGCCGGAGTTTCTCCCGTGTGCGTCCGTCCAGGGCGCTCAGAGGCTCGTCGAGGAGGAGGAGCGCAGGCTCCATCACGACCGCCCTGGCAATGGCCGCGCGCTGCTGCTCGCCCCCTGAAAGCGTTTCAGGATAACGGTGGAGGAGGTGATCGATGCTAAGAAACTGGGCGGCTTCCGCGACTTTTTGCTCGATCTCTGGTTGCGCAACCTTCTGATTTCGCAGTCCAAAACCGATGTTCTCCGCCACCGTGAGATGGGGGAAGAGCATGTAGTCCTGGTAGACCATACTGATCCGCCGCTCCCGTGGAGGAGCGTCGGTGATGTCCCGACCGTCGAGGACCATCCGACCACTGTCAGGTGGATAGATCCCGGCAAGAGTCTCAAGAAGGATCGTCTTGCCCGCCCCGGTCGGTCCGATGATCACCATGTATTCGCCGTCATTTACCTGGAGAGTAGCGTCTTTGAGGACAAACTCTCCCATGTCCTTGGAAAGATGCTCTATCGATAACATATCGACCTCCTACAAACTCGTGCTCCCGCCATAGCGTTCAAAGACATAAAGCGAGGCGACCGAGATGACGATCAGGATCGTCGCCGCCGAGATAGCCAGTTCTAGTTCCCCACACGACATGTTCAGGAAGAGCGAGATCGGCAGGGTCTCGGTCTTCATACGCGTTGCGCCGGCAAGCATGAGCGCGGCCCCGAACTCACCGATCCCCTTCGCCCAGGTGATCACCCCACCGGCGATGAGTCCGCTCGTCGCCATCGGCAGCGTGACTTGCCAGAGTGCCTGGACGTCAGTGCACCCGAGGGTCTTTGCCACATATTCGTAGCGCGGACTGATCGACTCAAAGGTTGAACGCATAATCCTGAGCATGAACGGGAAGTTCACAAAGACCTGCGCCACCACGATCCCGAGGGGCGTGAAGACAAAGACCAGTCCTGCCTCAGCAAGCCCCTTCCCGATCGGGGTGGTCCCAAAGAAGAGCAGAAGGGCCACACCTGCAACGAGCGGCGGGAGGGCGAGCGGCATGTCTACAATCGTGTTCACCGCGTTCTTGCCGAAGAAATCATATCGTGCAAGGGCGTAGGCCGATGGCACAGCGATCAGGATGCAGATCACCGTCGAGGCCACTGAAGTAACGATCGAGAGATAGACGGCAAATTGGATCTCGCGCGAGGTGATTGAGGAGAGGAGCGCGGCAGGAGAGGGATGAGTGACGACAAGGAGCAACAGAATAATAATAAATATAGTAAGACAGGCGGCAACCCCCACCGTCACCGCCTTCAGGAGATTTGGCTGCCTCACAGGTTCACCCGATCTCGATGCCTGAGTGCTTCGGGGGTGCTGTTCCACTCCCTGACATCGTCCACATGCTGATTGTCCACCCATCCGCTCCTGACGTTCTCACGGTGGTCAAACTGCTGGACATAAGGCTTGATGTCGAGCAATGGCGTGCCATCGAGGGTGTCCACGCCGCAGACGTCGATCACGTTGCCGCGCACGCCTTTCAGTTCTACGATCGAGATCCCGATCGGGTTGGGACGGTTGAAGTGGCGGATGGCAAAGATGCCACGCTCCTTCTGGAGGTCAAGGAACGGTTTCTGGCGGAGCATGGTACCATTTGCCTGGTGGAAATGGTAGATGAGGAAAAGGTGGGAGAACGTCTCGATATCCAGCAACCCACTCTCATATTCGGGGAACAACTCGACGGTGCCGCGTGCCTTGTTGAAGATCCCCTGGATGGGAGTGTTCTTCTGCTCAGTAAAGGGCGTCCTGATGACGCCAATAGGCCGGTAGGTGACCGGTTCTCTTCTTGGGTCAGTTGGTTCTGAGTGCATAGATGTGTCCTCGTTGGAAATTAATAAAAAGGGGAATGAGACTCTGGGCCTCAGTTTTCGTACTCGGGGTCAGGGTAGACGATATAGCCGTGCTTCACGAAGACCGCTTTCCCTTCATCTGAAGCGACGAAGTCGGCAAACATCTGGGCCTCGACCGGGTTCTCAGAGAACTTGAGCGTGCCGATAGGGATCACCTTGATGTCGTTCTGGTCTTTTGGGATCTCGACGAGGTCCATCTTGTCAGGCACATAGAGGTCGTACCAGATGACCGAGGCATCGGCCGTGCCCATGCAGATATCAACGACCAGTTCGTTGACGGTCGCCCGCGTAGCAACAGCGTTCCCAGAGACCGCGTCCCAGAGCCCGCTCTTGTTCAGCATTTTCTTGGTGCTCTTGCCGATCGCCGGGCCGGTGGGGTCGCCGACCACGACGGTCAGATCGTCGCGCGCCAGATCCTCGATGCAGGTCACGTTCTTCGGGTTGCCCTTCGCGACGACGATCACCGGGATGTGGTAGACGACCTGCTCGGTGGTGTTCACGTACCCTTTCTCGGCCGCTTTCTCGATGTAAGCGGTGGCGCCTGGCATATAGAGGTCACCCTGTTTCACCAGTTCCATCTGGCTCAGGAGGGCGGCAGAGTTGCCGAAGGAGAACTCGATCATGGTGCCGGTCTTGTTCTCATAGATATTGGCAATCTCTTCCATCGGTTCGCGGATACCAGCGCCGCAATAGACCATCAACGACGATTCTTCAGAAATTTCGGGTGTTGTTGCGCCCTGCTCGGTGGTGCACCCGCAGACGACGCAGGCAGCGCCGACCACAAGCATCAGGGCCAGAATGATCGAGAATGACTTCATGTAGCATGCGTTAATTAACAACGTAAATAAATGCTCCTGAATTGACCGGGTACGGGAAACCTTTCTCCCATAGCAGGGCAGAGATGAGTGCTATAGACTGAAATATACGGATGGCGGGAAGAGTGCAGGCAGAAGAGTCACACGAGACACGGCCACTCAGGTTCACTCTCAGTGAGGCTGCCGGATCGGTGGGAGACTTCGGGACCATCCTCCCGATCGTCCTCGGCGTCGCCCTGGTCTGCGACGTAAACCTCGCCCATATCTTTCTCTTCTTTGCTCTCTGGTATGTTCTTTCAGGGATCTATTATCGTCTCCCTATACCCATTGAGCCCCTCAAGGCGGTCGGGGCGATCGCCATTGCCGAAGGGCTGACCGCGGGAGAGATCGCTGGGGCTGGAATGATCATCGGGGTGATCTTCCTTGCTCTTGGGTGCTGCGGGAGCATGACCTGGCTCAGGGACCGAATCCCGATCTCAGTCATCCGCGGGGTGCAGGCGGGTCTTGCCCTTGTGCTGATCAAGACATCCCTTGGTTTCGTCGTCTCCGATCCCCTCTTTGCAGGGATATCCATTGCCTTCGTGGTGCTCTTCTTCCTTGCGGCACTGCGCTGGACGATCAAGGACATCTCGGCACTCGTCGTCCTCGGCATCGGGATCAGTGCGGGCGTCCTCACCGCTGGCCTCCCCCAGATCTCGATGATCGCCTTCCCCTCTCTCGTCCTCCCTGACCTTGCCGACCTCACATATGCAGCAATCTATCTTGTCCCCCCACAGTTCCCGCTCACCCTCACGAACGCAATCCTCGCCACCGCCCTCCTTACCCACGACCTCTTCAAGACCGAGGTCGAGCCCGACCGTCTCTCGCGGACAATCGGGATCATGAACCTGGTCTCGGTGCCCTTCGGCGGGTTCCCGATGTGCCACGGCGCTGGCGGACTTGCCGCCCAGCACCGTTTCGGGGCACGGACCGGTGGAGCAAACGTCATCGCAGGGATGATCTTCCTTGGCTTCGCCCTCTTCTTTGCCTCGCCAGAGAGCCTTGCCCTCATCCCGCTCGGGGTCTTTGGCGGCCTGCTCATCTTCGCGGCGGTCGAACTCGGCAAACACAGCCTCAAGACCGACTCGTACCTCGTCACTGGGGTCATCGCCGCCCTCGCCCTCCTGGTGAACATCACTGTCGGGTTTGTAGTGGGACTTGTCCTGGCGTATGTGCTGGAGAGGAGGAAGAAAGAATCTGGGGTATAGAATCTCACGATCACCTCCCTACAACAGAGCAGTGATCAGGAACACTGCACTTCGCCACGAAGAGAACTGTAACAAATTCAAAATGCAAAGACCAATCATCCTACAGAACCGTCGATCTAGAGAGGAACCATAAGGCGATTTCCCGTGATCTCTAGACCTCAAAGATCCTAGTGGGCGCCTTCCTGCCATCCACACCTGGTAAAAAAAAGAAGTCAGGTGTCGCAGCCAGGCGCTGCCATCACCTGAAAGATCGCCCGACCCTTTGCGGTAAGCGTGGTCGTGGTGAAGAGATAGGGATCCTGTGGGGTGCGGAGGTGGACCTCTACGG
>JAQVHG010000126.1 GCA_028696365.1 Methanofollis sp. | reverse complement strand
CGAAATACTCAATGGATCATGGGTCTTATCCAGGCCCCAAAGGCCCAATATGAGTAGCAATAATTATTCATCCTGTATGCGAATACAGAGGCAATATGGCACCTCTAAATCTCATGGATTGTGCTCTGATTCGCAGGGGCACAGGGGAGAGGATCAATCTCTTTTTCCGTCTGATCCCAAATCTGACCAAATAAATTCGATAATTAACTGAGAGGTTACGCATATGCGGCTTATAATTGATTTAAACAATATTTAAAGGCTTTTTAAGAGAGGAATCTCCCAATCACGGCATAGCACAAGAAAGAAAGCATTCTGTTGCCACCGGCGCAGAGGTATGGGAAGACGTTATGATCATATATCCAACACCCAACCGGAGAATTTTTTCCCCCTATTCTCACCTCAAACAGCGATTTAAGCCCGGAGACCCGTAAGAATGTTCATCCAATAGGATGACCTGGATTCTACAGACCAGAATACCGGCCGTTTAGAATCTGGCATGAACCCTTGCTCACGCATATGCGGTTGGAAAGACTTTTGGGATGACCTCCTATTGTACACCAAATCCACCGTCTCCCCGCACCACCCCGACATACTCTTTACAATCACTCAAGACCCAGGGTGAAATCTGCTCATTTCAGTCTTTATTTCAGGAATGGACGGCCTGATTTAATGTCATTTTGAAGAGATCTCTCGATCTTCACAGAATAAGTCCCATTCATGAAACCCTATAAAAACCGTCCTCTCTCCCAGGCCCCAGTTGAGCCATATGAGTGCTAGAGATATCATTCACCCTGTAGCGCAGGAGAGAGGAGATATGACCCCAATAAATCCCACGATACGCCCTCCGATTTGAGGGATCAAAAGATGGATATTGTCGGTTTTTAAGCCCAAAACTCCTCTTAGTATGGCCCTGTAGGGATCTTCTTAATGCATCTCTCTGGCAGGGGCTTGGCCACCCCCAAAACTTCCCCACGACCACGATAGATCGTGGACGCCAGCCCCTCTTCAATGAGTTTGAATATGTCTTCTCGGCTCAATCTTCATCCTGGGGGTACGCGAGGACAGCGCCCCTGGCGAGAGACTATGGGAGGGCGGGGGACACACATTCTCTCCACGATTCGCGAGGGGCTCTACAGGGCCAGATCTTTGCCTTCCTGGATCTATCCTCGCCCCTTGGAGTGTGGGAAGGCACGTCAACATGATCTGATCGTCCGCCCTATCACAGTCCACCCGTATGCTTGAGCCCAAGGTTCATGCCTGGGTTGACAGGAGTCATTCAAAAGGGTGGCGCACTCGACTCCTCAGATCCTCTGGCCAGTCCACTCTCGCAGAACATTCCTCGCCTGAGGTCCAGGAACGCCTACACCCTGCTGAATGAAAGGAACTGCCCCCACAGATCAATGAAAGAGACATCTCAGTCCCCCAGATGATTCTGGAGCAGAAAATGATCTGCGAGTCACGACAAAAAAGGGATTTTCAATATCGCGATATTACCACAATGCATATCCCTCACTGCCCTCACTTATTTCTCTCTCTTCTTCCTGATCGCTCCGCTCCCCAGCCTGGTGCTGTTGTCCCTCACCTCAAGAAGCGTGGCGATCACCTCCATCGAGTGCCCGTCAGTCCTGCGGTGAAATCTCGGTGCTCTGAGATTGAGCCCCTCAATCCTGCGCCTCTGCATCGGCCCCCCCGTATGAGTCTGATAGAGGTCAGTAGGTCTGTCTCTATATATGGGTTGTGTCTCTGCTCACTCATAGCGGAGCGCCTCGATCGGGTCGAGGCGCGAGGCCTTCCAGGCCGGATATACCCCTGAAAGAAGACTGGTACCCAGGCCAAACCCCATCCCAAGGAGGACCGACCCGATCCCCTCGGGCCCGAGCCCGGTCGGAACGGTCCCATAGCCCGCGAAAACTGTCTCCGCAACCGAGGCGGTGACGGCCATGCCGGCAAGGGTGGAGACCGCCCCGCCGACCAGGCTCCCGGCAACACCCAGGACGAGCGCCTCGTACAGGAACATGCGCATCACCTCGGTGCGCCGCGCCCCGATGGAACGCATCACCCCGATCTCATGGAAGCGTTCGGTGACCGAGATGATCATCACGTTGAGGATCGAGACCCCGGCGACGAGGAGGGCGACCCCGCCGATCCCGAGGAGAAAGATCGAGATGGCGTCATAGGTCTGGTAGAAGAGTTCGAGTACCTCCCGCGAGTCCTGGACATCGACCACCTCCTTTCTCCGGTTGAACTGGTCCTCGATGGCCTCTTTCACCGCCGGGATATCACCGAGATCGGTGACCTTCACCACCACCCGATCGTACGCCGGTTCAGGGTGGCGCCCGGTATACCACCCATGGGTGACGACCACGGCATAGTCGGGGTTGATGTCGATGGCCATGCCCCGCTCCTCCAGCACCCCCGCGACCCGCACGTCCTCGCCGCCGAGCGTGATCCGCCCCCCTGCCCGCACCCCGGCCTCCTCTGCCAGGAGCGACCCAACGAGGACGCTTTTTCCCGAGGGAGGCGGGAGGGCCCCGTCCTCGACGTCGAGGAGGACCGGGATGTCGTCCCGGTGGAGGACGATCACCGGGACGTACCCTTTCTTCCTGCTCTTCTCCAGAAGTTCGGCAGTCTGGAAGATCGGCACCGCCCGATACGGCCCGACAGCCCGCTCGATCCTGTCCAGGTCACGCTCGGTGAGCCCGCCGGCCAGGGCCGAGCGCGGGTCGAAGGGGTCGCCGCTCGCCGCCGCGAGATGAGGGGTGACGACCACCGTGTCTGAGACGTCGGCGACGATGCCTGAGAAGAGGACGATGAGGTTGTTGCTCAGGATCCCGAGGGTGGCGATGGCCGCCACCCCGATGACGATCCCGAACGCCGCCAGGCCTGAACGGACCCAGTGGCGCCTGAGGTTCCTGACCGCAAAGGTGAGAAAGATCCCGGCCACGCCCTTCACCCCCGCAACGCCTCGATCGGCGTCATCTGTGCGGCCTGCCATGCTGGATACACCCCGGCGGCGACACTGGTCACCACCCCGAAGAGCATCGCCCCAAGGATGTAGGCGACCGAGAGAGGATCGAAGACCGTCGCCCCCTCGGCAAAGGTCGTGCCGGCAGTGAAGACCGCGATGGCGGCGAGGCTGATCACATACCCGCCGACAAAACTGAGGGCGCCGCCGATGAGACTTCCGGCGATGCCGAGGACAAGGGCCTCGTACAGGAACATGCGCATCACCTCTCCCCGCAGGGCGCCGATGGAACGCATCACCCCGATCTCGTGACGCCGTTCGGTGACCGAGATGATCATCACGTTGAGGATGCTCACCGCCGCGATGACCAGCGAAACCGCCCCGATCCCGAGGAGGAACCGCCCCATCGCGTCATAGATCTCGTTCACCTGGTTGAGACTCTCGCGCGAGTCGGTGACGTCCACAGTCTCGTCCCGGCGGTTCATGAGGTTCTCCACCGCGGCCTTCACCCCCTCCATCTCGTCCGGGTCGGCGACGGTGATCACCACATAGTCGTAGCCTTTTTTTTCTGGGAACTGTTCTCTGAACCGGTCACGCTCGATGACGACCGCATAGTCGGGGTTGATGTCGAAGGCGAACCCCCGCTCCTCCAGCACCCCTGCGACCCGCATCTCCTCGTCGCCGAGAGCGATCCGGCTGCCTGCCCGGATCCCGTACTCCTCTGCCAGGACCGACCCCACCAGGGCGGCCGGCGAACCCGGCCTGAGATAATTGCCCTCAGAGAGGTCGAGGAGATCTGGGATGTCGTCGGTCGCAAGCCCGATCACCTGGGCGTACCCCCCCTCATTGCCGACGCGAAGATCAGCGGCCTCCTCGACGACCGCGACGACCGGGTTCCCGCCAGCCGCCCGCTCGATCCGGTCGACGTCGGCCTCCGAGATGGTGGCGGCCACCATGGTCCTGGGATCGCCGACGAACCCCTCGCCGCCGAGAGCGGTGTGTGGGGTGATCACCACGGTGTCACCGACGTCGGCGATGAGCCCGGCGGCCAGGAGGTTGATGGAGTTGCCCATCACCCCAAGGGAGGCGATGGCAAAGACCCCGATGACGATCCCGAGGGTGGCGAGGAACGACCTGACCATGTGGCGCCTGAGGTTCCTGGTGGCGAAGGAGAAGAAGATCATGCGATCCTGCCGTCGACGAGGTGGACCCGCCGGTGTGCATAGGCGGCGATGTTCGTGTCATGGGTGACCATGATGATCGTCTTGCCGCGCCGGTTCATCTGGGTGAGGAGGTCCATGATCCCCTCGCCGGTCTTCGTGTCGAGGTTGCCGGTCGGTTCGTCGGCGAGGAGGATCTCGGGTTCGTTGATGAGGGCCCGCGCGATGGCCACCCGTTGCTGCTGTCCGCCGGAGAGTTCGGCCGGGCGGTGGGTGTGGAGTTCGGGCTCCAGGCCGACGGCGTCGAGGAGTTCGAGACAGGCCTCGTCACATCCGCTCCGCCGCTCCTTGAGTACTCTGGGGAACTCGACGTTCTCGATGACGTCGAGGAGAGGGATGAGGTTGAACTGCTGGAAGATGAACCCGATGTGGTCGCGGCGCAGGCGGGTGAGGTCGTCGTCCGAAAGGGTGCCGATGTCTTTGCCCTTGATGGAGAGGGTGCCTGAACTGGGAGTGTCCAGGCACCCGATGAGGTTGAGGAGGGTGGACTTGCCCGATCCCGAAGGGCCCATGACCGCAACGAACTCCCCGGCCTCGATCTCGAGGTCGACGTGGTCGAGGGCGACGACATCTCCTGCCGGGAGGGGGTAGATCTTGCTGACGTCCACAAATCTGATGATCGTTTCAGGTTCATTCATGGCGCAACGCCTCGATGGGGCTGAGGTGCGAGGCCTTCCATGCGGGGTAGGCCCCTGAGAGGAGACTGGTGGCGATGCCGAAGGCCACGCCGTACGGGATGGCGATGAGGCTGGTAGGCTCGAAGAGGTATTTGGTCTCTTCGAGCATGACGGCGAGGGCGAGGTAGCCGCCGAAGAGGCTGAGGACCGCACCGATGGCGCTGCCGACGAGTCCGAGGAGAAGGGACTCGTACAGGAAGATCCGGAGCACCTCTCCCTGCCTCGCACCGATGGAGCGGATCACTCCGATCTCGCGGGTCCGTTCGGTCACCGACATCATCATCACATTGAAGATGGAGACCCCCGCGACGATAAGTGAGATGCCTCCGATCGCGGTGGTGAAAGTCGAGATACGGTTGAAGGTGTCAAGGAGGGTCTCGAGGATCGCCCTGGTGTCGAGGACGTCCACCTCGTCCTCGCGCCGGTTGAGTTGGGTGTCGATGGACTCTTTGACGCTGTCGATCTCCTCGAGGTCAGGGACTTTCACAATGACGAGGTCCCACTCTTCGGCATCGTAGAACTCCTGGTAAAAATCGTCTGAGACGATGACCGCACGGTCAGGGTTGATGTCGAAGCCGACGCCCCGCTCTTCGAGGACGCCGGTGACCCTGAGTTTCTCTTCGTCGTCGCCGATCCGAATCCTGCTCCCAGGGATGAGGTCGTAGTCCTCGGCGAGGACGGCGCCGACCATCGCCCCCCGCTCTCCCCGCAGGGTGGTGCCGTCGGCCACCTCCAGGAGGTCGGGGAGGTCGGTGGGGCTGATCCCGTAGACCACCGCCGCGGTCGTCTCCCCGCCGATGATGACCCGGTCGCTCCCGCTCATGACCGGGATGACCAGGTTGGACCCGGCGGCCCGCCTGATCTCGTTCACCTGCCGGTCGGTGACCCCGCGGCCGCTCACGGCGATCGGCGGCCCCTCCCCCTCCTCGCCGCCACCGGTGTGGGCGGTGATCACGATGGTGTCGCCGACGTCGGTGAGGGACTCTGAGATCGAAAGGACCAGACTGTTTCCAAGGATGCCCATCGAGGCGATGGCCGCCACCCCGATGACCACCCCGGTCACGGCAAGGAAGGAGCGGAGCCAGTGGAGCCTGATGTTGCGCCTGGCAAACTGAAAAAAGATCATCCCCCCGTCCATCGCGATTCCTGCCTGGGGGGCGCGGCAATAAACGTGCCGGTGAGGGGTATGAGGGGCATGCACATCATCTCCAGGGGGCGCGCTCGAAGATTTTGTCTTCGCACGTTCGCGGACGCTCGTATCCGCCTGACCCCCTGAGAGGGCGATTGGTGGGGGATCGCTGAACGAGGGATGAGATGAGGTGGTTGCATCGTCGTGTCGAAGCGGTGCTGCTCACTCCAATCTTCTGGATAAGGGGACCAGAGGGCTAAAAGCCCATGATTCCTATCGAGTGGGGAGAAATGAGAGGTGAAGATCGAGGAAGATCCATATCATGTATGTCTCTCATCCTCCGGGGGACTCCGCCCCCGGACCCCTGACGAAGGGCGATTGGCAGGGGATCGCTAGAAGGACGGATCAGGTGGGTGAGCCGCATCGTCGTAGTGGGGGGGTTGCCGTCCACTCCAATCTTCTGGATAAGGGGGCCAGGAGCCGAAGGCTTCTGGTCCCCGTCGAGTGGCGAAAATGAGAGGAGCTGATCGAGGAGGAACATCTCCGCGTACTTCTCTCATCCTCCGGGGAACTCCGCCTCTGGACCCCCAGCGAAAGGCGACTGG
>JAQVHG010000125.1 GCA_028696365.1 Methanofollis sp. | reverse complement strand
GTCGCCGCCGGCCCGGCTGAGGACGGTTTGTCGCAGCTGATGAGAAAACCCGATAGGGATTGAAACCGAAACCTCCAGGCGCTGAAGGGCATCACCGCCGAGGTCGCAGCTGATGAGAAAACCCGATAGGGATTGAAACTGGCTGGAGGGGGCCGACGCTGACGGGACGCTGAGTCGCAGCTGATGAGAAAACCCGATAGGGATTGAAACGTCACGACGTCCCCCCCTCGTCCAGCGGCTCGATCGTCGCAGCTGATGAGAAAACCCGATAGGGATTGAAACGTCGGTACGGGGGAGGGGTCAGCTGAGATCCTTCCGTCGCAGCTGATGAGAAAACCCGATAGGGATTGAAACTCGAGGTCGTAGGATACGTCTCCGAACGTGGCGTGTGTCGCAGCTGATGAGAAAACCCGATAGGGATTGAAACAAAACAAGTCAAAACTCATATATGGACATTCTGCCAAATAGGGGAATAATGGAGAAGAAATATCTCCTTGCCTGGCTGGGTATCGCCGTCATATCTCTCCATATCGCCGACATATGTTCGACAAATATGGTACTCATGCTGGGCGGGCAGGAACTCAACCCCCTCATGGCCCCTATCGTAGGTACAGATCTCCATGTGATCGTCAAAGTGGCGGCCTGGGCGTTCTTCATGGCAGGAGCAATATACCTAGAACGCCTCAAAACAAACGCAGGAGTAGCCTACCTCATGGGTGTGGGTTTGTACTTCATGTTCGTCGTTCTCCACAACTGTTGGAGTCTAACCATGGCCTGGATGTGATCCCCGCTCTTTTTTCCTAGGTGGCACTGTTCTAATAAATAGATGTGGCATTATCCCTATACTATGATTAGATTCCTGCCATCCCGTACCACAATTGCCGCGTCGCAGCTGATGAGAAAACCCGATAGAGATTGAAACTCCCATATCAAAAGAGGAGAGCCAGTCATCCTCTGCCTGGGGAGAAAACGAAAAATTCCGCGTAGATCAAGGTCGCCGCGATCCGGCCCGAGAGCGGGGGGGCGGTTGACCCTCTGATCAACAACGCCCTGCTCAGGAGTCCTGGTCTAGACCAGGGTCGTCGTCTGCCGCGGGCGGCCATCCCAGTTCATCCCCGAGTTCATCAGAGACCTCGATCATAAGCGACGCAAGTTCGTCTGAGGAGAGCTTGAAGAGATAGTGCCAGATCCACTTGCCCTGGCCCTGCCTGTACTGGAGAGGCGGGAGGAACTCCGGTTTCCCCGTGGTCATGGTCCGGCCTGCGCGCTCCATGAGGGCGTTGAAGTTGAGATCAGGGAAAATCTCCACAAGACTCCGGCCGACAAGATCGGCCTTCGGCACCTCGAGGATCTCCTCGGCCGTCCGGTTGAGATCCTTGAAAGCGTAGCCAGCCCCCCCGTCGATCGGCTCATAGATGATCAAACCGTTGTACGAGTCCTCGAAGATCGAACGATACCGACTCTCCCTGAACGTCAACTCCTTGCGGTCCCGCCAGTCCTGGGTGATGTCCTTGAAGAGGATCGCACACTCGGTCGGCAGCCCGCCGCCGTCCGGGTAGATCGGGGTAAAGATGACATTGAAACAGGCCACGCCCGACTTCGTACTCGAGATCCCCTGCTTCTCTCTCATGCGGGTGAAGTCGCAGGCAAGTTCGGTCTCGTCCGCCTGTCCGTTCCTGATCAGCGCCTCCAACCTTCCAGGAGCGCACGAGAGATCAAAAGCATTCACCGTGCTGAGGTCTTCAAAGTTCTGCAGACCAAAGAGGTCCAGGGCCGCAGGGTTCGCATTGAGGATCACCCCGTCGGTGGAGAAGAGGATAATCCCGCTCGGGACCGTCGCGAAGAGAGTTGCAATCTTCTTCTCCGAATCCTTCAGAGCAGTCTCGATCTTCCGCCCTGCGGTGATGTCACGCAGGCTGACCATGATCCCTGGCATGCCAATCTGGGCGACGATAGGGGCGAAATCGACCAGGTAGATCGTGTCAGTCCTCTCCTCGATCAGCTGCATATTAGAAATGTACGTCTGCGAGCGCCTGATCCGCTCGATGTTCCGCCTGACCGCCGGATCGGCGAAGAGCGGGAGGTCCAGGTCGAAGAACGGGGTGCCGATGACATTGCGCCCTGGGTGGATCCTGAACCTGGTGATGAAACTCTCGTTCATCATCCAGACCTTGAGGTCGGCGTCCAGGATCACGAGGGCATTTGGCAGGCGGTCGAAGATCTTCTGGAACGGTATGCGGGGCAGCGGCCGGTAGAGTTTTTTCTGGCCGAACCGCTCCATGCTGACGTCGCCGCTTGCGTAGAGGAGTTCAAGGTACTTGGATACAGAATTTCGAGGGAGAGCAAGTTCCTGGGCGACCGCCGTGACGGTCATGCCCGTGGTCGCGTGGTGCTCGAGCAGGTCGATGATCAGGTCGAACTTCTCCTCGTATTCATTCATGGTCTTCCTTAGGTCTAGTTATGCGCCGCTGCGGTATATGACCGCTTTGACCGCTCTGTGATGCTCTTACGCCGGTGCTTTGCGGATTATCTGGCCGGTGTGCTCGGCCTCTTAGTATTTATTGCAGACGTTGCCGGGTTTGGGGGGGAGGGATGAGGAGGCGTCTGAAAATGAGAGCGATCTCTCAGTTCTGGATCTGCACAGACCATCCAATCTACGTCCAGACCCTGTGAGAGATCGATGTTCGTCAGTGCAGGCACACACTCCTCTCCCCAGGGCCGACAACCATTCTGTATCTGCGTGGAGTCGTGATCTGGAGCGTTCTTGGGATGATCTCGTTGATTCATTGGGGCAGTGCCGCAGACTGTCATTACTGCCAGTCACTGCGGGGCAGAGACACAGGTAAATGGTACCAATTAACCTGAACGCTCGCGACTCCAGGTGGCGGCAGCATGTTTTGATATATACATGATCCGATTGCTGATAGGCAGTAAACCAAACATATATGCATTCCCAAGTGATGATTCTCGTGTGAGGATATTCTGCTGACCGCGGTGATCATGCGACATGACCAGGGAACCTGATCACGGCCGCGGCGATCCTCGAGTAACGCGAAGCGAACAGAACTACAGACCGAAAAAGTGTGAAACTGATGAAGGGTGCTTGAGTGGGCCTAGGCAGACACGATGGTCACAAACCCCCTCAGCGACGTCGAGCACCCAGGGGCCGCGACGAACCCGAACCCTAAAGCGGCGGGGGAAAAATCGAGATTTTGGTTCTCACGGTGCCGCTTCCGCACCCCAGAAAAACATCCTGCCAGACGCAAAGATGATCTTTTGCGTTCAACACCATTACGCAGACATCACAGATACACCTCAATGAGTCGACCAACTGCGACGATCTCAATCTGCACCAAGGACAACGATGTCAAAGCGTCCAGGAACCCTCGGATCGAGAAAGTCACACTATTCCTGATCAGGCCCACTACCAAGCACAAGTGCCAACTCGGCGGGATATGGATCACAGGCCACGACAATTGGCCAGTTCTGTAGGTATTCTCATTGAAAATGAAAGGAGGAAACTAAGATGGGACGAATGGACAACAAGGTATGTATCATCACCGGATCGACCAGCGGTATCGGTGAAGCCTGTGCAAAAGACATGGCAGCCGAAGGCGGCAAAGTCGTCGTCTCCGGCAGGAACAAGGAGAAAGGAGACAAAATCGTCGACGAGATTAAAAAAGCAGGTGGAGAGGCAGTCTTCATCAAGGCAGATGTTGTCATTGAAGACGATGTCAAGAACCTCGTCGCAAAGACCGTCGAGACCTTCGGGAAACTGGATGTCATGGTCGCCAACTCCGGCATCGTCATCCTAGGCGAGCCCCACGAGGTTGAGACCGACGACTGGGACAAGGTCATCGACGTGAACCTGAAAGGCGTCTTCCTCGCTGACAAGTATGCGATCCAGCAGTTCATTGAGCAGAAGACTGGCGGGTCTATCGTGAACACCGGGTCTATCCACAGCTTTGCCGCCAAGCCGGGCCTCACCTCGTACGCCGTCGCCAAAGGCGGCGTCGCCATGCTGACCAAGATGGCCGGCACCAGTTACGCGGCCAAGGGTATCCGTGCGAATTTCGTGGCACCCGGTTACGTGGACACCCCTCTCCTCACGGCCCTTCCGAAGGAGACCTACAAGGCACTGCAGGATCTGCACCCGATCGGGCGTCTGGCCAAGCCGGTGGAAGTCGCAAAAGCAGTCACGTTCCTGGCGAGCGACGACGCTTCAGACATCACCGGGACCAGCCTGCTCGTCGACGGCGGGTATACTGCAGTATAGGTACAGTCAAAAGCCATTTAATTATACCAACACTCAACCGAGAAATATACCAATTCACTTTTTTGCCAGATGTTTCTGGGACGACTCTGGAGAACCTCTCGCACATTCTTGGGATGGAGGCGGTTTGTCTGTCTGCCCGTTCACCCCTCTATCCTGACTACCCTCCTTCACCAAATCGCCCGCCTTCTCCCCTCTTTAGCCGGGGGCGAGTGCCGCCCGGACCCCAGGGACCACGATAGGGTCGGGAAGGCAGAATAGATGACCATAAAGAGGGTGGTGCCGTCATCGACCTCTCGTGGCGCGGTGGGTTTGGGGGGCGGCCAAGCCCCCCGCTAGAGAGATTCATCAAGAAGATTTCTATAGAGCCCGAATACCAATTTTGATCTGTCTGTTGTGCAATCCCGGGCAGAATATTTGGAACCATTTCTACACTCTTCGACAATTCGATCCCCAATCTTTCTCCAATCATTCCTCCCCCTGACCCAAGGGGGCAAGCACCCATGTCGCTCTCGTCCCCTCCTTTCGCATCTCCTTCAGGAGAGACTTGATGAACTGACGCTTCTGCTTCTCGCGTCTTGTCTCCTTCTGTGACGACTGCTACCGCCGATACACACAGAAAAAATGTAGATTTGCCCTTCATTCTGGACATATCAAGTATTTGAAATCAATAGGTACAAGTGTTCGTACACACAACCGTAAAAAAAGAACGTCTCATGGTAGATCTCACGGTCGATAAGATCATCGCAGTCCAGATCCGCATAATCGAGGCGAGCGGGCACCAGGAAGACGAAGGGACCAGAGGGCTTGTCCGTGACTTTGGGACACTTGATTTTCTCGTTGACGAAGCAAATTACATCAAAGATCCATACAGGAAAGCCGCCCGGGTACTATATGGCATTGCCGCTCAGCACCCATTTTTTCAAGGGAATAAGAGGACAGCGCTCACTGTTGCAGAAATGATCCTGATGCTTGAAGAGGGATCCTATATCGCCGCCGAGGAAGAGGCGATCGATCTCTACATCCGTGAGGTTGCTGATTACCAGCACACCCTTGAGGATGTGGAATACTGGGTTCGGGAAAACTGCCAAAAAATGTAAGATCAGTGCTGGGCCAGGAGATCCAGTGCCCGACTATGCTTCTGCATCGAGAGTTCGAGGGCAGCTTGCTCGACGTAGGTGAGGCCTTTCTGTTCTTTATCGTGATCTACTAGTCTGGAGGCTATACCAGAATCATATGTCGTAGTTTCACCGATAGTGAAGGTGCCACAAGGGACAGAAGAACCCGAGCTGCCAGTGACCATAGTAGAGTTCTCCGATGAGCGGAAACGGTATGGTCCCATGGACTTCATGAATCCCTCTTCGTTATTCGAATTAATCATCCTTGGATACATGTTGGCCCTTCCTCATTTTTACTGGATTATCTTCCAGCCATGAGACATGGGTGTTACGTTGATATTAATGTTCAGATCTGGATTCCTGATCGCGTTGATCATAATTCTTGATCGATAGTTGCTCTGAATTCTGGTGCTCTCGACTGTTGCGTTAAAGAACTCATAATATATGGGTTGTACGGGTACGACATGGACATTCTGTAAAAATCGCTGGTAGACCTGCTGGAGAAGATCTGGGGGGAGATTGGCTGGCACCTGTATCTGGGGTACCGGCCCGACCTGCTGGGAAAGGACAGGATCGGCCATAACAATTTCAAAGGGATTGAAAGGCTCATTGCATCTCATCTCTTCTTCGAGATCTTTCCAGATCTTCCAGATGAGGGTTTCGAGGTTATCAGGGGCTTCTATGATCGGGAGCCCAATCTTCTTTGCCTCTGCTCGTCCAACTGGGTAGCCGTGATGGTAGAAGGATTTATTGAGGGCTTCTGAGATCGCCCGTACCTTGTTCTGGTCGTCCATGTGGAGACTGAGAAGTTTTTCTCCGAGGGAGAGGGCAAGGTTTGAACTTCGCTTTGCAGCCCCGATCGGAACTGTACCAACCTCTTTACAGAGGAGTTCAAAGGCGCGTTCTTTCTGTTCCTGGTCAGTGATCCCGACATCGGCTTGGACAAATTCGATGAAATGCGAGAGGTCTTCGGCTGCAAAGTCCAGACCTTCCCGATTTCCTTCATTGTTCTTTTCCACATGGAGTTGTGGATCCACAGGTCCAAGGTTTGAGAAGGGGTGCATGATGATCTCATCTGCACCGAGGGCGAGGAGTGTTGCAGCGCTGTAAGCATGGTATGGAAGAAGAACTCCGATATTATCGAACCGTTCTCTGAGCATACTGATTATGCGCCATGAAACGATCGGATCGCCACCCTCGCTGACAATGAGGACATCAACCTCGTGTGCGCTTGTGGGAATTCGTAGGATCTGTTCGCAAAACAT
>JAQVHG010000124.1 GCA_028696365.1 Methanofollis sp. | reverse complement strand
TGAAGAATAATCTGAGATGGACCTTTCGCTCACGCGTACGCGATGAAAATGATCATGGCTCTACTAGATCGTGCCCTGATCTGTGTGCCTTTCCCTATCGTACGCGCCGGTCTCCCTCTCGCGCGCGATGGTGTGGAGGTCATCCCAAAATCTCCTACCTTCCTCTCGGAGAAGATGGCGATGGATGATGATTGAGAGGTCCTCACCTCTTTGGTGCGCAAACCTGCGTCGATCGCCTTCGCAAACGCTCGCGCTGGGGGCTCTGTCCCCAGACCCCTGGGATGGCGATAGGGTCGGGAAGGCACAATGGACGACTGTGATGAGAGTGCTACCATCCTCGACCTATCGTGTGGCGGCCATCTCCCCGTCACTGAGATTCATCAAGAGAATTTCTACAAAACCCTTTTTTTCGACCTCTCGTGACGAATCTGTGAAGTACAGGTTCTCCCCCAGCATGCGGATCCGCCGCCTCTATCGGAAACCTTTCGCGGCACGGAAACAGTATCCACCTGGTGGCTGTTGCGAGAAAAGGGCGCCCTTCCACACATCGAAATGCGGTTCAAAGAAATTTTTCATCCCATATGCGTGGGCCTGTGGACCATGTCGATCCTACAGGGACAAAAAAAAGGTAGTTAGGCCTCGATCGAGACCGGAGTCTCGACCTTGCTCTTGATGACCTCGACCCGGCGGACCGGGAAGATGGTCTTGATGGCCTTGAAGATCTCTTTGGCAAGGTCTCCAGAGACGATCATCTTGGAGAACTCGTCAAAGGTGCTCTCTTTTGCGATGTCGGAGAGAGTCTTGGAGATCGTCGCCCTGATAGAGTGGATCTGACTGCTCTCGGCCCTGTTGATGGTGAAGCACGTGACCGTGACCCTCACGTCCTTCTCGTCCTTGGTGGGAACCATGACGATGGAACTGACCCGTGAGGTCTTTCTCTTCACCAACCCGCGCATGTAGTCGCGAGTGATCTCGTGCCCGATGAACTCGGTGTACGCCGCGTCGCCGGCCACGTTCTTTACCTTGAAGCGCATCTTGATGTGCTGCTTCCCATAGTCCTGCGTGATCTCGCCGAGCGTCGTCTGCAGCACGCGTCCTGTAACGTTCGACGGGTTTTCGGAGATGACGTCGCCGATATAGGCCTTGCCAAAAGCTTCAGGACCATAGACCTTGTACCAGGACTTGGCCTTCCAGCCCTCGACCCGCTTTCCAACCTGTTTTCTCTTTGCCATGAAATCACCAATTTATATGAATGTAATCTCCTGCGTATTTTTCTCCACCCTGATTTGCCATGTATTCAGACCGTGTCGTGGCGCCCCTCTTGTTCGGAGACAAAGGCGCAGATATCCTCGGCGATGGCGAGGTTCATGAGGTAATCGTCCACTGAGGCGATCACCGACCGCAGGTGCGTACCGGTGACTTCAGTCACGACCTGCCGCCCCTGCACCCTGGTCTCTATCCCGGTGAGGTTGTCAGGGGCGAGCGAGGGCCCGACGCACGTACTCTGTACGCTTTCCGTGGTGATCGTGCCCTTGACCTTCATGTGGCCACCGCCTTCACAAATCCGTCCCTGAACTCTTCAATCCGGTCTGCCGGGACCGAGGCACCGCTCCGGTCCCGGTGTCCGCCGCCGCTCCCGCCAAGTGCGGTCGCAAGGTCGCGGAGGACGGCCTCAAGGTCGACCTCCACGCCTGGCGGGGTGCGTGCCGAGACATGCCATTCGTCGCCGCCGCGTGGGGCCATGACCGCGACGGGGGTGTCCCGCTGCAGGTCGAAGGCAAGACAGTCGGCGACACCGCTGGCGACAGTGGCGTCGGTAACCGCGTAGAGCACCGCCTGCTCGTCGACCGGTCTGGCACCGGCCACGCCGGCAAGGACGCGGCGGCGGTAGCCTTCAGCCACGCGGAAACCTTCGTCGACGGCGTCGGGCGACCTGAGACAGACCGAAGCAGCAAGCCCGCCCCGACCTTCCTGACCGCAGCCTTCGACGAGGGCGGTCAGGGTGCGGGCGTCTTCGACGACCTCGCGTTCAAGCTGGTAGCGCGTCCCGTAGAGCCGTGAGAAGACTGAGGGTGCGGCGTCGGCACCGGCGTCGAGCACGAGCAGGGAGAGGAGGAGGTCTTCGTCGACCTCGTCCTCGCCTGCGGCCTGCTCGAGGATCTTCGTCACGGTCTCTGGTTCTCCGCTTATGCCGCTGATATAAGGGTCGATGGCGGTCTCGAGGGCCTCACGCACCCCGCGGCCAGGGAGAAGGAAGCCTTTTTCTGGGGAGATGTAACCGTTGGCGATCCCTTCGTTGAGGATCTCACGGTTTTTCCCAGAAAAATCCTGCCTGTCTCCAAGGACGCCGAGGAGTGCAAGCCCGACCAGGTCGCGGTGGTCGCCGAGTGCCTGTGCCACAAGATATGCCGTCCCTGACGCCGAGAGTTCTCGTTCCCCGTCGATGCCCGCAAGGTGCGGGTTGACGTGGTACGCCCCCTTGAAGTGCGGGACGTGATGGTCGACGACCATCACGCTCTCAGGCAGGTCGGCAAGACCGGCGCCGAGGTCGCAGAGGAGCGTCGATTCAGGGTGGATGATATCTTCGACCCCGATGCTCTGACGCACCCGTAGCCTGAACCGCCCGCCCGCTCTAAGGATCGCCTGGCAGAGGATCGCCCCTGCGGCGATCCCGTCGGCGTCGTGATGAGCGTAGACTTCGATGAAGTCTGCGGCGCGGATCTGGTCTGCGACCTCTTCAGCAACGGCCTGGATAGACATGACTTACTTATCTGGAGAGGAGAATTTCAGCAGTCTCAGGTTTGTATGTCCAGTCCGCGGCGAGTTTTCCACTCGACCGGTAGTACTTCACAAGGCGGCGCACCTTGGACTCGGTGAGCTGGAGCTGCCGCTTGTTGTGGGTGTCGTTCTTGTTCGCGGCGAGGTGCTTGCGCATCGCGAGCGACTTTGCGATGAGGTTCCTGAGGTCCTCGGGGATCTCGGTGGCAAGACCGTTCTCTTCGAGGATCTCGCCGACCTTCTTGCCGGTCACGAGATTGATATCAGGAATACCGTACTTGTCTCTGAGGATAAATCCGATTTCGCTGCTGGTTTTGCCCATCTTGCGAAGATCAACGACGATCTTCACGGCCTCATCTGCAGAGACCTCACACCACTCTGGTGCTTTGGTGCGGTATGGTGCGACCGATCCGGATTTGCCCCTCCGCCGTGCATGCATTCGTGCCATATTCTACCTCACATTGACCAGAGTAAGTCCAGAAAAGAGCAGTATTAATACCGACCTCTCTGTAATCCCGAGCCACTTTGGGCCGTGTCGTGGGACACGTCGGACTTACGTCAGCCAGCACTGTTCAGTGCTGTATATTAAATGCCGCGCCTTGGACTTAAGGGTGTCGCTGGGTCTGCGGGCGCACCCTGCTGAGGGGTCGTGGGCTGGATGGAGAAAGAACCTTTATAATCCGAGACCGCCAATAAATTATGGTCAGGCGATAGTAGTCTAGTGGTAGGACAGTGGCTTCCCAAGCCACTAACTCGGGTTCGAATCCCGGCTATCGCATCTATTTTTCTGTTTTGTTGCATCACTCCTGATACAGAGTGTCAGCGGTTCATTTTCCTCTCCCCGACCTGACCATGTGATATAATTCTATGGAGCATAGATCCCTCTCCATGAAAGTTGGGATTATCAGGTGCATGATGACCGAAGACGTCTGTCCAGGGACGATGGACTTCATCGTGACACGGGAAGGGAAAGGTGCGTTTCAGGAGACCGGGCCGGTCGAGATCGTCGGGTTCGTGACCTGCGGGGGGTGTCCTGGAAAGCGGGCCATCCCGCGCGCGAAGATGCTTGTCGAACGGGGGGCGGAGGCGATCGTGCTGGCGTCCTGTATCAGCAAGGGAAACCCCATCGGGTATCCATGCCCGCATTTCGCCAATCTCAGGGACGCCGTGATGAAGGCCGTCGGACCCGAGGTCCCGGTCATCGAGTGGACGCACTGAGATCTCTTTTCTAGTGTGTCGGGGGGGATCAATGGTGGGAGGGAAATCATGGGCTCTGGAGAAATGTCAGGGGTTGCACCCCCCAGGCCCCGCCACACGATAGGGTCCATCTATTCTCTTTTCCTGTCCTCCTCTTGATCCTAAGGTCTGAGGCTGTGTTCGGAGGGTGCTTGAGAAGATCTTTGATCTTCAAGGCGAAGGTGTGTCTCCGGGCAGGAGGAACGACGTCATGCCTTCTGCACCGACCCCTTGCCAACCTCCCCCTGCCTGCGGTCACCGGAGGTCCATCCGCATGAACTTCCAGTACGCAAGAGCAAAAAAGACTGATGCGAAGGCGATCAAAGCCACGATACCTCCCCAGATCCGGCCTGCCGCAGTCTCAGGGGGTACATCTGAGGGATTGATAACCATCGAAGTGACAGAAGAATAACTCGCCGTTGGCGAGAAGAGGCTGACCGCATCGGTTACAAATCTTTTTTTTGCCCGATATGCTTCCATCTGGAGATCATACTGCCTGCACCCCTCTTCGTACGCCTCCAGTGCTGCTCCTTCTGATGGGATGTGGATCACCCCGTCGGCATCCATCGGCAATTCAGGTCTCTGTGGCATTTCCCCTGCAACTGCGTCTCCGAAAGACGCCCCGCACATCGGCAGGAGGTACAGAAAGACGAAGAAGAGTGCCAGGCCATAGACCACTGCATGTCCGCTCTCTTTCACGAAGACTGAGAGGGAGAGGGCAAGGGCGAAGAACGCCAGCAGGAAAAGGAAGGATACAATCCCGATGATTCCGATGGCGACACACTCGTCGACTGTCGGCACGATTGAGAAGACGAGGAGCACCGCAAGGGTGACGGCGAATGCCAGTCCCAGTGCGACCCCGAGGGCGGCACTTCCACCGAGGGCCTTGCCGTTGATCACCTCGTCTCGGTAGATCGGGTGAGAGAGGAGCATTTGAAGTGTTCTGGTCTCTTTCTCCTTCGAAATAAGATCGAAACCGGTTGCAATCGCAAGGATGCCCCCGAAAGACACCAGAGAACTGACCAAGTAATAGAAGATGAACAGGATCGACGGTCTCTCTGGCATCACGCCCTCCGGACCGTCGGTATCTTCTGCCAGTTGTATCTGCTCATTATATGACTCAATATTCTGGTTGTACTGATCGATCCCCTGCTGTATGCCAAAGAGGACGAACATCAGGAAAAACGCAAGGATCACCAGGAATTTCCTGCTAGTGAGATGGTCGGCGAACTCCTTCCCGGCCACGATAATAACTCTTTTTACTCGCATATGACATCTCAATTAAGGGGCCAGGGGGTGCATGCACGAACATGCCCTACCTCTCATGGGACGCCCCGCGCCGTATCTTCAGGCAGACATATGCCAGTGTTTTATAAATATGATCTATCAGGATCGTCGATCTGTCCGATAATACCTTGAGCATAGTGTAAACACAAAAAAAGACCTCTGTAGAAACCCGTACCTATTGTGTGGGGGATGTGTGTCCCCCGCCTTCCCAGGCCTATCTTCGTCCCGGGGGTCCGGGGGCAGAGCCCCCGGAGAGAAGATGGGGGAAGGCGGTTGAATCGCGCTCGTACCCAGAAGAGGTGAGGGATTCTACAGGGCTGGAATATGGGAGTTTGTCGTCTATGGAGAGAGGGTTTCAGGAGATGAAGACTACATATTCGGCTGGATCTAGATCGATTATATTATGTCATTGCCTCCCTCTCTGTATCTCATGGAGATGCACCCCCTTTTCTTCATCCTCCTCTCGGGTCTCCTGATCGCACCCCCTGCCGCCGCCCTCGGAGGATATGCCATCGCCCCTGCCGTTGATATTCCCTTCCAGGAGTATCACGACTTCGACGAGATCTCTTTCTATGATCTATCTCCTAGGATGATGGTCATTGAACTGGCCCTTTTTCTTTCACCAGCATTCCTCCTCCCGGCTGAGATCCTGTACTCCCTCGTTGTCATCTCATGCCTCGGGTTTCGTCGGGTCACCCGGCAGACCGTCCTCGACCACGAAAAGAGGCGTGTGCTCTATATTATTATCAGAGAAAACCCTGGAATATGCTTCTCTTCCCTCAAGGAGAGAGCGAGAATGAATGTCGGGACAACACGCTACCACCTGAGACTCCTGACCGTCCACGATACGGTCGCCTGCCGTTCCCATCACGGTGCCAAACACTACTATGTCAGAAACGGAGACTACAGCCGAATGGAAGCGGTCCTTCTCACCTACCGCCACAATGAAAATGCCCGTCTGATCCTCAACCTGCTCTCCAGAGACGCCGAACTCTCCCATCAGGACCTGATGGCAGCAACTGACACCACAAGTTCGACAATATCCTGGCATATGAAGCGCCTCGTCGCTGACGGGGTCGCTGCGTCATATCGCAAGGGGAGAAAAAAGATGTACCTCCTCACTCCGACCGCTTCGGAGGCATTCAGGACTGCGAAGAGGGAGACGGATCACATGACGACGTCGGAGTCCGGACCAGTGCCTGGCTAACGCCTCACTTTTCCTGCGGCACGCCAAGATCTTCTCGCCTGATCGTCAAGGTCGTCTTCGAAGTCGAGGGTGCGCTCGAGTCACGTTCACACCTAGATTTAGTGAGGGGTATCTACAGAACTGAAACATTCGTGAATTTATTCGGGACGAGTTCAGCAGAATAAAAAGG
>JAQVHG010000123.1 GCA_028696365.1 Methanofollis sp. | reverse complement strand
CCCGTGCCGAACCGTACGGTTCGATCTCCACCGTGGGGCCGGTCTCGAGATCTTTCCCCTGGATCGGACACTCCCAGGCGGCTTCAAAACGTGGCACTGCCCCGAGGCGGCGGTAGATCGTGCGGATCATCTCTTCGTGATGGGCGGGCACAAAGATGGTCACAGGTCTGGGTCTTCTCAGGTAGCGGTAGAGGAGCACGACGCTCTCTCTCGCCTGGTTCTCAGCGGCGATTCCCGTAAACTGCATCACCGGATAGTGGGAGAGGAAGAGGGCGCACTCGCTCATCCCGAGGAATGCGACAGACTTCTGCGAGTAGGGGTGGGTACAGACGCCCTGCCCCCTCACCGCAGAGAGGCCCCGCCGCTCAGCCTCGTGCACGGTCGTTGCCATCAGTCTCTTGAAGACCCCGTGCCTGCGGAATGGAGGGTCCACAAACCCGAGCGAGAGTTCGGCAGCGCCTGCGTCGTCCCCGAAGAGCAGCCCGGCATGACCGATCACCGCCCCGTCGTGCACGGCGACGAACGAACTGAGTTGCCCGCTCTTGATAAGGTCTTTGAGGCGGTCAGGAAAATAGACATCCTCGTAGCCGTACGAGTAGCCGTACGAGAGATAGGCACGTTGCGTGATCGCCACGGCCTCGTCGATACAACTCGGCCTGATCTCGTAGACGAACGGATCTTCTGACATGGGCGGAACAGGCTCGCCGAGCTCCTCTGCCACCATCGTCCTTGCGGAATGGAGGCGTTTCCACAGACGTGTCTCTTTCCCTGCGGTGCCGAGGTTGTGGAAGGCGACGCCGTCCATCACCGTCCTCCACCGCTCGAGACCAGGAGGGAGTCCCTCGACCGCCGGGTCGTAGGGTGCTCCCTTCTCCTTGAGCGTGATCTCCAGCCTCTCGCCGGTGCGCTCAAAGGTGAGCGTGATAGTGCCCTCCCCACTGTCTGGGAAGGCATGAGCGATGAGATGAGCGACGACCTCCTCGACGCAGGAGGCGACGGCGTGTGCCTCGTCCTCCGAACACCCGACAAGGAATGAGAGGTGAGCGATGCCGGGCCTGACCAGTGGGAGGTAGGAGGGGTCACCTGGGATACAGACTATACACCGCTCTGGCACACGACCACCTTCTGCCCTTCTATGACATGAGGGTTCTTGAGTGTTTCTAGTCTCGTCGAGTCGGAGCACAACGCATTTCATGCTGCATGTAGGAGAAGGGATCATCATGAGTCAGGACCTGAAGGCCGCCCTCCTCCAGCGCTGCCAGGCGATGGAGATCCCTCTCGTCGGGGTGGCGAACGTCGAACGGTGGGAGGAGCCACCTTTCCAACCCTGGATGCCTCAGGAGTTTTACCCGCAACATATCTTCCCTGAGGCGCGGTCGGTGGTCGTGATCGGCCTCCCTGTCCATCTCCCGGCGCTGGAGAGCGCTCCGTCCATCTGGTACCGCGAGACCTACATGACTGTGAATGCCCTCCTGGATCAGTACACCTACCGCCTGGCAGAATTTCTCAATGAAGAGGGATATCCTTCGGTCTTTGTGCCGCGGGACGGGTATGGGGGTATCGGGGCGCTCCTGAAAAATCCGGTCGCCTTCTTCTCTCACCGGCACGCTGCGTACTTCGCGGGGCTTGGGACCTTTGGGGTGAACAATATGCTTCTCACCCCTGAGTATGGGCCGCGGGTCCGTTTCGGATCGGTGCTCACCGCCGCATCCCTCCCCGCCGATCCGGTGATGACCGAAGAGGTCTGCAACCACTGCATGCGCTGCGTGGAGATGTGCCCGGCAGGTGCCCTCGAGGCTGAGGACTATCCAGAGGGTCTTACCGACAAAAAGGCCTGCGCGAAAAACAGCGCCGAACTGGAGAAGCGGCGCCTTGCCCCCTGCGGGATCTGCATCAAGGTCTGTCCTATCGGGAGGGACCGCGGGTTCTATGACAGGGAGGACGCCTCGGTCTATGAAGACCGTGAACGCCGCCCAGACCTGCAGCGCGCCTGGGAGCATGTGCGCTTATATGGGAGCAAGTGAGGGAAAAGGAGACAGGGGGATCTGGAGAATTCCTCACCAATTATAGGTGCGATCGTGATTCTCCCTACCTCCCCTCATGCTCGCGCTGGGAACTCAACGAAGATCGGAGATCGTCTCGACCCCCTGTGGTGGCTCCAGAGAGGAGGATAGGGCTGGGGAGGCATGACGGACGAAGATGACGGTTGAGTTGCAGTTCTCGACCTATCGTGTTGCGGTCGGAACCTCGCCCCCTGAATCATCACCGCTTCCATGATGCCAGGCATCAGATCCTGATCCAAATGCACACCTTCATATCCTCAGCAAGCATTTACTCCTGTGCAGCATAATACTGCATGAGTTAACAGTATGGAAAGAAGAGGTAATTTTGGTGGGCGGAGAAATTTCGGCCCCCGTGAGATGCACAAGGCAATCTGCTCTGACTGCGGCAAAGAGTGCGAAGTTCCGTTCGAGCCCACCGAGGGAAGGCCAGTCTACTGCAACGACTGCTTCCCCAAGCACAGAAAGCCCAGGTACTGATCTGAAATCATCTGATTTCAGAGTTATTTGAGATGGAGCGGTTCACCAAGACCGCTTCTCAATTTTGATCTGCGCGATTTTCTCTTATGTACAGTTTTGTAGCACCGTTTATAACGCGTGCGTATGCCTCGCACATATTGCAGAAGAACATATCCCAAAACTCACTGTGGTTGAAAATCATTTTGAACTGAATTTTTTTCGTTCCTGAATTTCTGGCTCTGTAGAAACTCTCTTGATAAATCTCTCTGGCGGGGGGCTTGGCCGCCCCCAGAACCCCCCGCCACACGATAGGCAGGGGATAGCAGTGCGCTCTTTATGGTCACCTATTCTGCCTTCCCAGTTCTATCTTCCTCCCGGGGGTGCGGGCGGCACTCGCCCCCGGTCAAAGGGGTAGGAAGGCGGGGGGGGACACACGTTTCCTCCACACAAGAGTGAAGGTTTCTACAGAGCCAATTATTGATAATATTCATGGAAGGAGTTGTGCCGTCCACGACCAATCATGTGGCGGGGGTCGGGGGGCGGCACGTCTCCCCTGGTGAAGGGACCATCAAGAGGAATTCTCCAGAGCCGATTCAGAGAACATAAACCCGCAGATCGACCGCCCCATCTCCCCACCAATGAGCCAGGTGCAGACCCCACATACTCTTTTATATCCAGGCTCACCCTATCGCCGGCAAGGTGATGCCATATGGCAGCAAGTGAAGGGAACTTCTGGTGGGGCGTTGTCGTCGGATGGGTCTTGATGATGATCGTCAACATCTTCATCCCAGTTGTCGGGCCCCTCGTCGGGGGATTTGCGGCGGGCTACATCGCAAAAGGAGGGCTTTGGAACGGCGGCATAGCCGGGTTGGTCGCCGGGATCATCGGGGCGGTGATCATTGCGGTCCTCATCCTCATCGGGGCGACCGCGTTCCTTGGCGGCATAGGTCTCCTCTCAGGGTTCTTCATCGGTTCACTCCTGGTCGTCGGCGTTTTCATCGTCAACGGGATCCTCGCCTTCATCGGCGGGGCGATTGGGGGAGCGGTTGCGGGGTGAATCATTTTGGCCCATGTGAACCGCGTATGAAACAAAGGGGAAACAAAGGGGAAACAAAGGGGAAACAAAGGGGATGAAGATCAGGAGGTGCCAGCGATCTCCATCACTCCGGCACCTCAGGGTAATCGTGTCGGTTCACAAGGAGGGCATACCCCCCGTCGGCAGTCTGGATCACCGAGACCGGATCGCCTATCAGTTCAAATGTGGTGTTCAACGCAGTGTCCCATTCCTCCGATCCGTCGCCTCTCAATTTCACGATATGGGGGACGCCCACCTGGTCCTGGAGGACGAGGTACCGGGATATGGTCTGATATGTCACATTGCCTGACACATATCCCCCGTCAGGTGTTTTGAGGACCGGACGCCCTGCACCGATCACCTGCTCCTTCAAGACGTTTCCTTCAGAATTGATGGTGGTATCCACGAGATTTCGAACATACTGTCCGTCCTCCTCTGTCCTGGGGGAACGATATATGACAGTATATCCGCCTCCAGGCGCTTCGTCCATGAAGTCCACGTCATGCACGTCAGTCCTGGCAAGGGTCGTCTTCCAGAGTAGATCTCCGGTGGCATTCAGCCTGAGTACCCAGAGGCCATAGTCAGTCCGCTCAGGCATTTCGGTGATCCCGCTCACCAGGTACCCGCCATCCGACGTCTGGACGATATCCCTCGCCTCATCGTCTCCGTCATCCCCGAAGGTCTTCTGCCACTCCTCAGCGAGGTTTCGATCTCTTTTGATCACCTGGGCATCTCCCCCAGCAGACCCAGTGACGACAAAGCCCCCGTCGGCAGTCCCCAATAACGAGCGCAAGACGCCGGCGCGCTCTGTGCCCTGCTCATCACCCTGGGGGGTACCTGCCTGATCATAGAACAGAAGCCTGGAACCACTCATTGCGACAGCAACGATGGTGCCCCCAGTCGTCTCGGCGACCGACGTGATCTGGTCTCCCTGACCGGTGGCATTCCAGACGACAGAGCCTTCACGGTCGACCTTGAAGATCCCATGGGACGGATCCCCACGCCAGGGCAGGACTGCTCCGCCGACGAGATACCCGCCGTCTCCGGTCTGGATGATGGTCTCTGCGCGATCGTCTCCGCCGGTATCGATGACCGTCTGCCACTCCTCTGTCCCGCCGGCGTCGACCTTGAAGATCATAATGTCGCGGCCGACCCCGTACTCCTGTACCAGGCATCCGGCTGCAAAGATAAATAGTATACAGAGCCCAAACACGGAGATACCAATTAATTTGTAGGAGATTTTCATACTCTGTTCCTCTCATTTCTCGGTATTGTAGAGGCCCTCTGGATGGAACTCTCTAGCGAGGGGGTTGCTGCGACACGATAGGGTCGAGGACGGCAACACCATTGTCATGTTCGTTGATTCTGCCTTCCCGTCCTCATCGTGGTCCCGGGGGGTCGGGGGGAAACGAACGTGAGCGAGCATGAGAAGATCTCTAATCTTCGAAGAGCCCCCGGTCGAAGAGGTGGGAAGGCGGGTGATTCACGCTCAACCATGAATAAGTGAGGGTTTCTCCAAAGTCCTATTTTCTGAAATTCGTGGTCAAGTCTCAGTGGAGCACCGATGCTTGATATCCAATCTGAATTGTGTCCTCTGATCTCTGATAAGTCTGATCAGGCACCCATGGCGTACAGATATAATTGTAGATATATATGTCCACTCTGATCAGTATCTCAATCAATTCTCTTGGCGATGAAGCAAGGAGGGGAAGAAATATCTCTTTAGTCACCCCCATTCTTTCCTCACCACCATCGCCGGTCGCACCTCGAAGACTCTTGTTTCCCCCCCGAGACCCCCCGGGAGGAAGATAAGGGGTGGGAAGGCATCATGGGCAACTGTGACGAGAGGGTTGCCGTCCTCGACCTATTGTGTGGCGGGGGGCCCTGGGGGGCGGCCAAGCCCCCCGCCAGAGAGATGCATCAAGAGGATTTCTCCAGAGCCGATTTTCTCTGCAAGTGCCCCTCCACCGCCCTGTGCTCTCCCCATCCAATCGCTCTTGCGGGGATCAGAGACGAGCATCCATGAGGGAGAGGACCAAGATTATATCAGGTGCTGACCGAACCTAACCGGTATGACTCCAGAATCTGAAGCCGTCAGGCTCGTCGCCTCGCTGATGGTGCTCTCCGCCAGGACCGCACCCAAAGGAAAGGGCGTCGACACCCTCGAGACGGCGGTGCTCGACGGGAAAGACCTTGCTAAACTTGCCGAAGCGATGCGAACCTTCGGGGAAGAGCACGGACTCGGGTTTTTCCTGCGGGACGCCAAGAACATCGAAGCCGCCGACGCCTGTCTTCTCATCGGGTGCCGCGGGGCCGAGACCGCCAATATCAACTGCGGGGCCTGCGGCTACCTCACCTGCGCCGAGATGGCCGAGGCCGCCCGTGCGCCCTCAAGAGGCGGCACGCCATTTGTCGGCCCGAACTGTGCGGTCAGGATGACCGATCTTGGGATCGCCGTCGGGTCTGCAGTGAAGACCGCCTCGATCCACAATGTCGACAACCGGGTGCTCTACTCCGGGGGCGTCGGCGCCCGGGCTCTCGGGATCATGGATGGGTGCACCGTCGTCTATGCCATCCCGCTCAAGGCCTCTGGAAAAAATATCTTCTTTGACCGCACATAGGAACAGACCATGCCGATGATGAAGATCAGAGGCGGCGACCTCGACCTCGTCGAGTACGAGTTCGAGCCCTTCACCGCGGGGACCTCTCTGCGCCCCCTCGCCCTCGACCGTGAGGTCAGGGCGGACCCGCAGGAAGGGGCCTTCACCGCCCGTGCGCCGGCCAGGATCCACTCGACTGTCCTTGACATGAACAGGTTTGCTCCAGACCGCCCTGGCGGCGGCGGGTTCGGGTACGCCGTCCAGGTCTACTGCACCGCCACGGCACGGTGCACTGAGGGCGAGACCGAGATCGAGTACGACCGTGCCCCCATCGTCACCCAGGTCGTCGAGGCCTTCAGGGCGACGGTCGGCTATGAAGGCGGGTTCTTGATCCAGGCCCAGGACCACCAGCACAAACATGTCGGCCTTGGCTCGACCGGGACGGTCCTCACCGCGGTCTGTCATGCGATGAACGCCGCCGTGGGATCCCCGCTCACC
>JAQVHG010000122.1 GCA_028696365.1 Methanofollis sp. | reverse complement strand
GGCAACCTCCAGGTGAATACAGTCTTCGAATATGACCCCATCCGCGACCAGATGCACTATACCGGGCGGTCGCTGGTCTACGCCAGGATCAGGGAGAACCGCGGCTGGACCCGCGACCACCTTGACGAGGAGGTCAGGGTGCGGGTCAGGGTGCTGGAGGCGATGGAGGGCGCGGGGATCACCGACTCTCAGGCGGTATCGCAGGTACTTGACGCCTTTGCAACCGACCGTGAACGGATGCTCAAAATACTTGAGAACGGGGATCTCTCGGGGCTGCTCAGATGAAAGGCGGGGGGGCAGCCGGACGGTATCGCGCCTGTGTCAGATGGCTCATCGACCGCGATGAGGTGGGGTATGCGAACCTCAGCCGGTCTCTCGTCTCGGCTAGACTTGGGATGACCGTCGAGCGCTATGTCGGCCGGGCCCTGGGAACCGCGTTCTCTGTTGGTGTCTTTGTGGGGCTTGTCGCCTACCTGGTGGCAGGGTTTATCACCCTCCCGCCGTCCACTGGCGACGCTCTCCCTCTCCCCCTCCCTGAAATGGGAGCATTTGCTCCCTTTATCCGCCCTATCCTTTCTCTTCTCCTCGGCCTTGCCGCGGGCTACACTTCGTACCTCCTCCTCCTCAGGTACCCTGAGGTCGAGATGAAGAACAGGGCGGCAAAGATCGACCTCTCCCTCCACAACGCCGTCTCCTATCTCTATGCGATGCGCCGGGGCGGGGCCGAGTTGATGGAGATCTTCAGATCGCTCTCGGCAAACGCTGGGGTCTATGGCGAGAGCGCCCTCGAGTTCAGGCAGGTGGTGAGAGATGCCGACTATTTCGGGGCCGATGTCGTCACCGCCCTTCAGGGCCTCAGCCTCACTACTCCGTCTGAGAAACTCCGTGAGTTTCTTGATGACTTCATCTCAGTGATTGAGAGTGGTGGGAACCTCTCGGCCTATCTCTCTGGCCGGATGAAGGTCTACCAGGAGGAGGCGCGATTTGAACAGAAAAAGTATCTCTCGACACTTGAACTCATCGGCGAAGCATATGTCACCGTCTTTGTCGCCGGCCCCCTCTTCCTGGTCATTGTGATGGTGGTAACCGGGTTGATCGGAGGGGCGGCCGCCACCCAACTCTCGCTCCTCACCTATCTCCTCGTCCCGCTGGGTTCGGTGATCGTCCTCCTCTTTCTCGATCTGGTTTCGGTGAAGGAGGAAGCTCCTGAGCGCTATACCGCGGTGAAGGTGCTCGACACCTTCAAGGACGTACCGATCGTAAATGCCCGGCCCGACGAAAAAATCGGATTTGCACAACTGGCCAGGTACGATCGATACCGCCGGATGAAAACCTTTCTCAAAAATCCTCTCAGGTCTTTCGTCCACGAACCCCGTCTGACCTTCCTGGTCACTGTGCCAGTGGCGGTCGTTTACCTTCTTATCGTCTTCCTTACCCTTCCGACCGGTCTCCAGGTCGGGACGGTGATCACTCTTGTCGACGACCACCTTGCACTCGCTTCCCTCCTCATTCTCGTCCCATATGCCCTCTGTTATGAGGCGTGGGCTCGGATGGTAAGGGGGATCGAGGCTGCAGTCCCTGATTTCCTGACCAGGATGGCCGGGATCAACCAGGTCGGCCTGACCATCGCCCAGGCGATCGAGATCATGGTCAGGACTAACCTCGGCCTCCTCTCCTACGAGATCAAAAGGGTCAGCCGCGACATCATCTGGGGGGCGAGTGTCGAGGACGCCTTAGTCAGGTTTGAGCGGCGGGTGCGGACCCCTGCGGTCTCGCGTTCGGTCAGTCTCATCGCCGCCGCGTGCCGGATGAGTGGTGAGATCTCGGAGGTGCTTTCCATCGCCGCGAAAGATGCCAGGATGTCTCATGTCCTCGCTGAAGAGCGGAAGGCCGGGATGGCCATGTACATCATCGTCATCTATCTCGCCTATTTCGTCTTCCTCTTCGTCGTCGTCGTCATCTCGACGCGGTTCCTCCCGGTCCTTGGGGAGATCTCGGTCCCGTCCACCGGAGCAGGGATCACCCCCCTCCCTGGCATGGGTGCTTCCTCGGTCATCCCCACCTTCGACCGTCTGCTCTTCCATCTCTCCATCATCCAGGCCTTCTTCTCCGGTCTTGTCGCCGGCAAGATGGGTGAGGGCTCGGTGAAGGCCGGGGTGAAACATGCGGCGGTGATGCTTGCCGTGGCGCTGGTGATCTTTGCGTTTGTGGTGTGAGTGTCCTCCCACGGTCTGTTGTTTCTTTCTTTCTCTTGGGATGACCTCACGACGGGACCGTGGGGGCTTTGTTCCCCTCATCATAAATGAGGAAGAGCGGGATTGCATCTTGTTCGCTAGTTCTTCGATCCCTCTACGACGGGGTTCAGGCGCCTCCGGCCCCAGAACCCCTTATCATGAAGACCGGTGTGAGACGACAGGTACTCGATCGAAAAGCACAACACTCACTAGATCCACATGTCTGCTGTCCCCTGCCTCTCACCCTTGTGGGGTTCCAGTAACTGTGAGCGTGAGCGAACGTGAGTACGCAGGCAATTCGAAGATTCCTGTGAAAGAAAATTTTTGATTTTTCTGTGTATTGGGTTCTGTAGAAACCCTCTCCTCTTGTGTGGGTGAGAGGTGTGTCGCCCGCTTTCTTACCTCTTTGGCCGGGGGCAGAGCCCCCGGACCCCCGGGATGGGGATGGGGACGGGAAGACGCAACCCTCCGCCAATCTTCATCGACGGGGGGTTCCGGGGGGCGGCCAAGCCCCCCGGTCGAGGAGAGAGTTTTGAATTTCTGGAAGGAAGCACTTCAGTTCGAGGAGAGCTTCACCCTAGAGAGTTTTGGGATATGCTCAGGGCCAAAATATGAAATATTCTCTCGTGAACAGGGAATGCTCCGCATTTTCTTTTTTCCTTGACAGGAAGATCTCCGATCTTCTGTGAGACTCTGATTTTTGAGGGAAAGTCCCAAACCGAGAGGTGGCGTGTACCTTCACTAGGAGTTTGGGCTCGCTCCTTTGGTGAGGGGATACACTCCCACAACTCTTATATCCAGCATCCTCCATGATCTCGACTATGTGTTCTATTGGCGGCGGCACTGACATTGAGATCGAAGAGCGGATAAAAGCAAAGTCCTACCGATGTAAAGAATGCGGTGAACATTTCAAGGCCGTAGGAAAACACCCGGTCTGTCCATCCTGCCAGTCTGAGGACGTCGAGGAGGCATGATCTGCCCCCTTGACACCGACGACCTCCTTCTTGTCCGGACTCCATCATCATTTCTCCTAGTCGGGACTGTTCACGAACGGTTTGCACTCTGCATCGAGACCGCTGACGACGAGTACTGCAAAGGCCTTCATCCTGGCGATCTTGTCTGTGTTTCGGCCCCAGAAGGCGGCCCCCTCCGTGCCGCCGCGATGATCCTTCTCCTCGTTCGCGACCACCACTTTCCGGTCGTTGCTCTGCCTCACGGCCACCCTGGATCCCGTCGGGTGCCGATGGTCGTCTCGGCCGCGTCCGAGATCACTATTTCCTGCGAAATTATGCGCGGCACCCACCCTGATCAGCACCTCCTCTGCGGCTCGCCTGAACTCGCTGGCATCACTCTGCGAGGCGGCGGCGGTACTGTCACGCTTGATGCTCTCCCTCCTGCGTGCACGATCGCCTATATATGTGTTGATCGTGCCTTGGTCGAAGAATAACAACAAATATAAAGGTAATTTTCATCAAATATGTGTAGGCCGTGAGAGGAGGGTTGGATGAAGAGTGAGGTTTTAAAGAGCATCAAGCAGGCAGAAGAAGAGTATAAGTCTATGGTCAGCACCGCACATGCTGAGAACAAGCAGAAAGTTGCGGATGCCAGAGCGGAGGCAGAACGTATCATCGAGACCGCCACCGCCGATGCAGAGGCCTACAAAAAGACGAGACTCACCGAAGCCGAGACTGCTGCCACGAAAAAACGCGCCGAGATCCTGAAGGACGGCGAACAGAAGGCGGCGAAGATCAAAGCGAACAGCCTTGCCAATGTTGACAAGGCAGTCGAGTATCTCGTCTCTCGTTTTAAGGAGCAGCTGCATGTTTCAGCCTAAGCGGATGAGCCGTATCCTGATCGCAGGTTCCAAGGACCAGATGGATACGATCGTCCGTGAGTTGTATCATCAGCATGCTTTTCATATCGAAGATTTTGTCGAGAAGGAAGACGAGGCCTACGAAGGGTTCAAGATTGGGATGCCGCTTGACCAAGCAAGCGATGCGTCCTCCGAACTGATCAAGATCAGATCGCTCGAGAACACCTTTGAAATCTCTCCAGGTTCTGTTGACGCCACCCGAACACAGGCATCAACTGAACTGAAGGCCGGCGTCGACCGGACCCTTGCCGCCCTCGTGGAGGACGTCGAGGATCTCACTGCACAGCGGTCAAAAGTCGAGGCACAGGCGAAGGCTTTCGAGGCGCGGGTCAACGCCCTTGAACCCTTTGCACCTGTCTCCCTTGACATGGACCTGTATCACGGCTATGAAAGCGTCACCGTCTTTGCAGGCTACGTCGAATCCGACGTCGAGATCCCTGTCCCCCACGAGAAACAGTATGTCCCAGGCGGCAAAGGTAGGCAGAACTTCATTATCGTCTTTGTCCCTGCATCAGAGGCAGAGGCTGCTGACCGCGCCCTGCTCGAAGCACACTTCCAGTCGGTCCCCATCCCTGATGGCTCAGGTCCGGTTTCGGACCTCATCTACGATGCTAAGGGGAAGATCTCTCAGCTCAACGAGCAACTTGAGAGGATCGAGAGGACCCTTGAGGAAAAGAAGAATGAATACGGCGAAGTCCTCGTTGCATACGACGAATACTTCACGGCCATCGTGGAGCAGGCGGAAGCCCCGCTGCGGTTTGCAACAACAGACGACGCCTTTGTGGCAGAAGGCTGGGTCCCGTCCGAGAAGGTGGAGGGCATCATCGCGTCCCTCACGCACGTGACCGGCGGAAAAGTCTATGTCACCGAGCTCGAAGTCGGGGACGACGCGAAAGACGTCCCGGTTGAGTATGACAACCCCCGTTTCTCGCACCCGACAGAACTTTTAATGGACATCTACGCTCGTCCACGCTATGACGAGTTCGACCCGACACTGCTCGTCTCGATCGTCTTCCCAATATTCTTTGGTCTGATCCTGGGCGACGTCGGGTATGGTCTTGTGCTCCTTGCGATGTCCCTTGGACTAAGGAAGTTCATCAAAGGAGAAGCAGGCAGACAACTCCTGGACACCCTGAGAAACTCCTCGATCGTGAGTTGTATCTTTGGTGTTCTTTTCAGCGAATGTTTCGGATTCGCACTCCCTTGGCAGTCGATCATCTACTCCAGACACCTGAACATCGGTGGAGAAGCAATACATCATCCGATGGTTGTTGAACTGCTGATCGTCTCGGTCTGGATCGGTATCCTGCACATCACACTGGGGCGTCTGCTCCATGTGTGGAACATCAGACACGCAATGTACCAGGACTCCCACGCCACCAAAAAAGTTCTTGAACAGTTTGGCTGGCTCTCCACGATGTGGGGGATCATCATTGCAGTCTGGTCTATCTTCCCCATCCCGCTGATGCTGGACCTCACTGGTTTCCCACCGGTGGCGATGGGTCTGAACGCGGCAGGCATCGTCGGTGTTGTGCTGATCCTGCTCGGCATCGTCCTGATCGGTCAGGAATCTCCGCTTGAACTGATGGAGATCCCCACGATTATCAGTCACGTCCTGTCGTACACCCGTCTGGTTGCGGTCGGTCTTTCCTCAGTTGCGATTGCGATGGTCACCAACTACATCGCCCTCGACCTGATCATCGGCCCGCAGCTCGAGTCACTCACCATTGTGGGTGTCGTCATTGTCCTGATGGGGATTGTTGTTCTGCTCCTTGGCCACCTGCTCAACGTAGCACTTGGTCTTATCGGCGGCGGGTTGCACTCTATCAGGTTGCACTATGTTGAATTCTTCACCAAGTTCTACAATGGTGGAGGGAAGAAGTACATGCCCTTTGGCATGAGAAGGAAATTTACGGAGGAATAAGAACTATGGCAGATCCAGTTATGACTCTTGAAATGGTTGAAGCATCGCAGATGGGAATGAAGGCAGTCGGCGCCGGGCTCGCCGTTGGTCTTACCGGTGTAGGTACCGGTGTTGCAGAACTTGGTATCGGTGCCGCCGCTGTCGGTGCGACCGCCGAGAACAAGGACATGTTCGGTCTTGCACTGCTCTTCACTGTTATTCCAGAGACAATCGTCATCTTCGGTCTTGTTGTTGCTCTGCTGCTGCTCTTCTAAACACGAAGTGAACACGGAGTGAACGATGGGATTGGAAGCTGTCGTTGGAGATATCAAGGAAAAAGGGCGGAAAGAGGTCGCCGAGATCCGGGCCCAAACTGAGGCCGAGGTCAAGAGCATCCTCGAAGAGGCGCAGGAGAAAGCAGCGGCGATCAAAGAAGCAGCTGAGGAAGACGTCCAGCGGGAGGTCAACCGCATCGTCAACCAGGAAGTATCGGCTGCCAACCTCGCCGTCAAGCGTGAGGTCCTCAATGCGGAGAAGGACACGCTGTCGCGTGTCCATGCATCTACCCTTGCCCGTATCGGCGACCTCCCAGCGGATTTCCATGCGCAGGCTCTCCGTAACCTCCTCCCCCAGGCGGCTGCCGATGTTGGGGGCGGTACGGTTTACTGCAACGCCCGTGATGTCTCC
>JAQVHG010000121.1 GCA_028696365.1 Methanofollis sp. | reverse complement strand
TCTCAGGCGATGAGAAATATCCCTCCAGATCTTCTGCCCTGCGATTGTATTGATCTATGGCCAACGCCTGGCGGAACGTAAAGAGGTTTTTCACCTTATCGACATTGAGAGAATAATCCGCAGAGATTCCCTTCATGGTCTCTATAAAATCTGGATAACTGATAACGCCCTGAGGAAAGAGGTGTTCGATTCCTTTTTGCGTGAAGAGATAACATTCTGCGGGCTCGCGACGGGCGGCCCGCCCGAACCGCTGGACAAACGAATCAATGGTATACCCTTCCTCCATAAGGAGCAGCGAGATGGGATAGTCAAGGCCGACCTCGCTTTTATTTGTCGAGATCAGGATCGGCTTTGTTAAATTTGGCTTCTCCCCGATCTGATTTGTATCATAGCCATTATCCTTTTCAGACAACGCATAGACCTCAGGACATTCCTGATACAACCTGCGGAAAAACTGGTTGCTGTCCCGCACACTGTCAAAGATCAGGAGGATGGACGGTTCCCCGCTTCTTACGTCCTTGAGAACGGATCGCAGAATTTTTACAACCTCTGCAAAATGATCAAGAATCTTCCCCTGAAAAAATGACACATCTGTTTTATGTCGGATCTTGCTCCCTTCCATTCGATTGTCGCTCTCCATCGGTCTGGCGCGGACTTCAGCGACTGATGGAGGAAGACGCCCTTCACTGATCCGGACGAGGTTCTGAAGGAGAGTGATGACCTCATCCTTTGGAGTGGCAGAACTCAGGACAACCCTGTTGTAGCACCCGTTCTGAAAGAGTGCGATCTGCATCAGAATACCGCTCAACTCAAATTCCTGATAGGCATGGAATTCATCATACACCACATAAGAGAGCTGCCTGAACGCATCGAGAAGGTTCTCTTCAGGATTGAGATACATCCCCCCGATTATTGCCTGGAAGATATCAGGGTTTGTTAAAATGATGTCATGCCTGGCGATGAATCCCCAGAGTTCATTACTTCGTTCAGGGCCCTTCAACCGCAGATCCTTTGATGATAATGTCGCAACAGAGTATCCTTTCTTTCTGAAACGCTCCATCTGGCTTGCGATGAGGGCATTTGTCGGATAGAGGAGCAGAACCTTTTCTTCTTCTTTGAGAAGGTATTCGAAGCAGGAGGTCTTCCCGGCTCCAGTCGGGGCGACAAGATGGATGACATCCGCGTTCCCCTCCTGGATACACTCGATGAAATCCTGCTGAAATTGCCTGGACCTCTGGGATCCATCTTTGCCGTCAGGGCCGAGAGGGATATAAACTTCATCAACGGTCGTCATTGTCAGGTAGCCATGATCTGCGGAACGAGGACATCTTCGACAAACTTTACATCGACATCAAGGAAGTGATGATCCCGGTAATCGCTCCCGCGGACAAGGGTGCTTGCATGATCATAAATATCGATAAGAGATATGGCGTCCTCGTCGTCATTCCGTGCCGAAGGGATCCCATAGACATCGTGCAGCATGAACAAGTTCAGACAGACCGTTTTGGGGTTGGCGATCTTTTTTAATCGCACTTCTCCGCTTCGTCGAATCCCCATTGTCAGCAGGAGATCATCTGGCAGTGGTTCACGAGACCACACCGTGAACGAAAACTTGCTCCCCGGTGCAAGGCCGATGTATCGCCTGACCTTATGTATTCCTGCTTTTTTTCTTTTCAAATCTGGATCAAGGTTCATATCTTTTAATATTTTGAAGACACCTCTTGCAATAATGGTCATACTTCGCTCTGAAAGATATTCGGTACTTTTGAACGTCTCTTCAGTATAGGTAAGGTTCAGAGGTACACCATCTGTCACAAAGAGACCTGTGGACGCAAGTTCCCCATACTGATGTCGATACGCCTCCTTCCCATAGAGAAAGTATCGCTTTTTGAGGAGACCTAATGAATATCCGAGTGCGTACGACAGAGCCGTGCTACTCAGGATCTCACCGGTCCTGATCAATGTGCCTTCACTCGCCGCATAAAAGAGGGGCGAGTGGAGTTGTGCAACATAGGTCGTCGTTTCCATGATCATTCACCAGATCAGAGATGTGTTCAGCCTCATGCAACCTATTTAGACTCTGCTGGTTTTTTTCTCTTCAGATTTCTTCTCCTTTTCAACCGTTCTCAGCCCCTCATCCCTGAGAATTACAAGGGCTTCGCTTAACACATCAGAACTGGCCTTCTCTTTTCGTTCGCAGACGTTGATCGCTTTCGTAAGCCACTCGGGGAAGTCATTAAAAGTAATTTTATCTTTTTTATCCTTCTGTTCATCTTCTTTCTTTTCAGTTCCCTCTTTTTTCGTTTCTTCTTTGACAAAGACGTCCCAATCTGCCCTTTTATGCTCCATGAGGTAGGAGGACACTATGGCCTTAATATTCTCCTCAGGGAGATTTTCTGTATCTGAAGAGATGTGATCCAGGATCATCTCCCCACAACTCAACGACGAGTCTGAAGGAGACTGAATGCATCCGATGATCTCATTCCTGATATTTCGGCCGGTACGCGTTTCACGTGCGCCATACCTGCTGGTGTTCAGGATGTTGTGGAGGAGGTACAGGAACATCTCCTTTGTCCCTGCCTCAAGGGTCACAAAATGCACAAAGTGCGTACCTGGTTGAACTTTCGTAGGACTGAACAAGGCTTCTGACTGCTTTCCCGTCTCATTACGCATAGTGCCGCTCTCATAAAGGGCGTTATGTACCTCCTTGTTCATGAGGTCGTACCGCTCAAGACTGTAGGTATATCCTTCAATGACCCGACTCTTCTGAGAATATGTCGCCCCTGATACAGTCCCGGCAAGACCATAGGTCAGCATGTCGGCAGTCTGAGATTTTTCCAGATCAGAAAGCGGTTCATTGTAGGTATAGTCTGGGTCGATGATGTCCCCTTTATCATCCAATTCGCGGCATAAATTCAGGCCGGTAAGGCGTTCTTTGCTTACGAACTTCTCTCCGTTGACCTGTGCGTGCAGAACCCCGGAGAACTCCTGAGTCTCTGCCCGTTCAGAGTCTGAATTTCTGAAAAGGGTGGGATCAGTTACTGTCCGTAATACGATCAATGTAGTCGTCGGGCGTGCACGACGATAGATCTCATAGTTCTCAACAAACCCTACATCAGGAATAGATTCTTTCAGTTCATTCCAGTTCATATCATTCGCCATTTTACTCATCCTTCCTTGTCACGAGAATATACTCAAATTCATAGAGATCTGTGAGGGAGTTCTCCCACGTTACGATACCATTCACACTCCAGAGTTTCTTATTTTTCAAGTAATCAGAAACACTGCTGACAAAATCCAGGCATTCAGCAGGGATATCCTTCCCCTGCTTTTTGCTGTACTGCTCACGGTGCACGTCTTTCATGACCTCTGCAGACGCGAACCGCACTGCTTCGTCGTCAGAGAATCCCTGTGCAAGGGCATTCATCAGCGATTCAAGCGTTGTGCGGAAGATCTTCACTATTTTGTGTGTCCCACCAAAGCGGTGCGGGCCAAAGAGTGCTGCTCCTTTCTGTGCAATTTCTTTCATTTCCATATCACCATCTTGGAATAATGCATTCAACTCATCTCCGTGGGAGACGACCCACGGTTCGAAATTCTCAACTTGTTTTTTTGCAAACGGAATTACAGAAATCGGTTTGAACTCCTGGATCTGGTACAGTCCTTTCAGTGGATTGAGGCGATTGATGAGAGCCAGTTGTGCATTTCTCAACCTTGCCTCTGAGAACGATGTAATTTTGTCAAGTTCGAGCGTCTTTTCAAGCCGGGTTGGCATTTCGTTGTAGAATACGTATTTCTGCATCTTGACCGTCGAATAGGGAGCGGTCACGACACAACGGCATCCGACGGCGGTACACATCTTCAGTGCCGTATGGATGGCTCGTGCTCTCCATGTGGTTTTGCTTGCGCGGTCAGGATTTTTGCTCATTTTTCCAGGAACCCGAATTGCCATCGGTTTGATGTGGAAGGGGGTTCTGAAATCACCGAGAGTGAAATTTATCCCCCACTTCTCAGATTTGGTCGTACTTGCATGGATAGCGACACGAGAGAGCGGAGCCCGGAATGCGTCGAGATTGGCAAACGTGTAGTCGAAGTAAAAGTAGAAGAACAACAGATCTTCCCGGACATTGAACGGACTGTTTTTGATCAACTGATTTAGCAACAGGAATTCAATCTGGCATACGTCACAATACCGTTTGTATTGATCCTGGAGGGTTGTACTCTTGGTAAATCCTCCAGACTGGATGAAGTGAGTTCCAGGCTTGTAATCCTGGTGTGCTGGTGCTCCACACATAAAACAAACGTCTGTCCCTCCCTCTGGGAACGAAAAATCCAGACTGGCCAGGTCATCATTATTCAGGAATAAGATCGTCTGAATAAAGGGATCAAGGACAGAAAACTCTTGACTTAACAGATCCCGCAGTAATTTTGTAACTATAGGATGTAATTGCAAAAGTTCGTCCTTCAACTCATGAGAACGTTGCACAATTTCATGAACAGAGTATGCCTTGCATTTCTGTCCGCCTATCCCCTCTGTATCTGCAAAATGTTGTCGGATATCCCCTATCTTTTTAAGCGCAAGGAGTGTGTGTTGGTCAGTGATTTCAGATTCTATCTTTGGGAAGGATGTCCAGTCACTCCCACGTTTGTCATTGTAAATAAAATACGAAAGACAGGCAATCGCTTCCTGTATGAGAGTGTCTGCAGGATAGGTTGTTTTACCAAGAGCACTTAAAAGACCCGATTCTGTTCTTTCACGAACAGAATTCAAAAATACTGTATAACGAGTGTCGACATCAAGAGGGATTGACAGAAGTGGTGCGAGATCGAATTTTCGGTCTGAAATGTTGGGCCTGGATTCAGTATTCTGGATCAACTCTTCCCCGATCAGGGACTTGAGCACATGTGGATCAAGAGGGACTTGCTCAGGAGCGAGGTACAAAATCCCATGTGGTGAGAGAAGAAGCGGGATGCCGCCGCCATCAGTAATTGCTCTCTTTACGCTCCGGTAGATGACCTGGGAGAAAAGTTGTTGTGGAATATTTGGGAGAACAATATGATGTGCGTCAAATCCTTGCGTTGATAATTTTTTGCAAATTTTTGGGAGGGAATATTCTGTTTTCCCCCAGCTGGCAACTTTATCCCCGATCTTTACGAAAGGTAGGAGTTTCCCAAACTTTGGACGACTATATCTTGACTCATGGTCTGCCTCGTCTGATTCCTGTGCATGCTGGACGAGGAATACAATGTCATCGAGATATTTGTTCCACTCCGGGAAATAGTGCGTGAGCTGAAAGGGATCGGTTTCAAAATATTTTTCGATCAGTGAACGGTAGTTCCCCTTTATCTTCGCCCCGGTTTTTTCGTTCCAGAACTTCTGCACATCATGGAGTGTCAGGGCGGTGCAGAGCATTTTTACATCGAGCGTTTTGATGGAATGGTGGTTGCCTTGCTGCTGGGTATAGAGGTACAACGTCGCCCCAGTCAGGACCGCAGTAATAACATGTGCCGGAAAACTGACGCCCCGAATATATTTTGCATCAAACCGAGCTGATTCCCGGAATAAATCCGGGACAACTGTCGATATATAATCGGTCAGGTAGGGTCTAATGGCCTCATATACCTCTGGAGTTTCCTGTATCAGCCGTTCAAGTTCCTCATCAGATTGAGGAAGTATCTCAATGATTTTTTCGTCTCCCATTGTTTCCCTCTTTGATCATGGTGCGAACCTGACCACATCCCCGTGCGACGCTATTCCCCACCCCGCTGAAAGGTGCAAACAATGAAAGAAGAGTGACGGCATTTCTGAACGTGGCGGAGGCGTCAGATGTGACCAGATAATTACAATCACAGACAAAACCCTGTTTGAAGATTGGACGCGGGTGATCTCTCCTGGCATCATGCACCGTATTCACGAGGACACTGTAGGTCTGATAGGACTCAGGTTCTGGCTTTTCTATGAGATATCTCCCAAACTCATCCTGATCAATTCCCATCTGCATCCCTTCAGGGCAGACTTGATTCCACTTCGAAAGAAGAGAGTAAAATACCGCACCTCGGTGCGGAAACATCTCTGTAACTCTACTATTCTTAAATTGAATACATGTAGGGGTCAGGAATCTGAACGCCAGGAGTGGACGTTTGTACTTCATAACTTCGGCCAACATCTCTGGATAAGTCAGGGATCTTTTTTCCACTCTCTCGATGAGGAGTGACCCTTGATCAAGTGATATCGCTGTATCTGGTCTGAAGAGTGACAGGATCAGGGACTCATAAATCTCTTCTTCTCGGGGATCGCTAATTCCTATCTGAATTTTGTAGGATGCATTTGGGCTGAGGCGTTTATGTCCGGGTCTGTGCCCCCATGAAAAATCTCCGAGCAACCCACTCACCGATATTGAGTGCAGAGGTGTTTCGTGGATATAGAGACTAATTTTTTCGTCTGTATTCTGGATACAGGACAGAATTGAAGAGTATACCTGATACCCATCGTTATGCGGAACTTCGAATCCATTCTCCGGCCGCACAGTGATGGAAATCTGACGCATAATTTATCATGTGTGTCGAATTATATATATATTTTGACGATTTTGGGGACGATTTTTTCAAAAGTATGGATTTTAATCTGTTGGATTTCGTAACCATGCATATATATGAATGTGGTTGAATTCTCTTTCAATGAAAACATATCTCTCTCCACTTGGGTTTGACACGTCTCATATCAT
>JAQVHG010000120.1 GCA_028696365.1 Methanofollis sp. | reverse complement strand
CGCAGTCTGGGGCACTGGCGGTATCAAGGTCGCCGACAAGGACGAATCCCTCAACGCCGTCCGCGATGCCAGGAAGAAGATCGCCGACAACCCGGTCACCTCCCAGGGCCTGCCGACCTTCGGGTCCAACATCCTGGTCAACATCATCAACGAATCCGGGGCACTCCCAGTAAATAACTGGCGTGAGTCCTATGACCCAGAAGCCGACAAGATCTCAGGCGAAACCCTCGCCAGCGACAACCTCCTTCACAACAAAGGGTGCGCCTCTTGTGTTATCGGATGTGGACGTGTCGCTAAGGCAAAGGGCAAGTACAACGAGATCGGTGAAGGGCCAGAGTACGAGTCGGCCTGGGGCTTTGGTTCAGACTGTGGCATCCACGACATGGACGCCGTTTTGAAGGCAAACTTCCTCTGCAACGAACTCGGGATGGACACCATCACCCTTGCTTCGACGATCGCCTGTGCGATGGAGCTCGTCGATGTCGGCGCCCTCGACCCAGAGAAGACTGGGTGCGACCTCAAGTTCGGCAACGCCGATGCGATGGTCGAGATGACCCGTGCAACCGCCTACCGCGAGGGCTTTGGTAACGAGATCGCCGATGGCTCATTCAGGCTGGCCACAAAGTATGGTCGTCCAGAACTTTCGATGACCGTCAAGAAGCAGGAGATGCCAGCCTACGACCCGCGTGCGATCCAGGGGATTGGCCTCGAGTACGCCACTTCCAACCGTGGCGGATGCCATGTGCGGGGCTACACCATCTCACCTGAGATCCTCGGTCTCCCAACGAAGATGGACCCATCGGTCACCGAGGGCAAGCCTGAGATCCTCAAGGTCTTCCAGGATCTCACCGGTGCGCTCTCCGCCTCAGGTACCTGTCTCTTCGCCTCATTTGCGATTGGTGCCGACGATATCGCCGCAGAGCTCAAAGGCGCCACCGGCGTCGAGTACACGACCGAGAAGGTCATGGAGATTGGTGAGCGGATCTACAACATGGAGCGGATGTTCATCGTCAAGAATGGCTACTCCAGCAAGGACGACGCCCTCCCGCCCAGGTTGCTCAATGACCCGATCCCAGCAGGCCCAGCAAAGGGCGGTGTTAGTCATGTGCCTGAGATGCTGCCTAAATATTACGAGATCAGGGGCTGGGATGACAACGGCATCCCAACGCAAGAAAAACTGAAGGAACTTGGCCTAACTGACCTGGCCTGAGCCCTTCTTTTTATCTTATTTTTATCCGTCCAATTTGTTTCCAGGATCGGGACGGTGCAGTTCCTCCCATATACTCCGGTTTTGATCTGGTTCTTCTCACAATCGCCTCATGAAAATAGGGGCAATGTATCGAGAACACGCCTTCAGGCAACGTGATTGAACATTCTTGGGCTGTGTAGAAACCCTCTTGACAACGATCTCTGCGGGGGGGTTGGCCACTCAAAAGATTCCGGCTTTCTCAACTGCTCGAAGACTTCATCTTCTCATACTCGCTGGTGCTCGTTCCCTGCTTCAAGATATGAGTGGAGATGGCAAATGTCTCTTCATGTGCATTGATCTTCCCTTACTGACTTTATCTTCGTCCCTGAGATCCTAGGGATGCGACTGGAGGGAGTTAGAGAAGATCTTTGATACTCTCAAACTCGTTCTCACTCGTTTCCACCGGATCCGTAGGACAAAGATGGGTCGCGAGGTAGAGGGCTGATCATTCTGGGGGTTTTTCTGTCCCCTGTGTATGCTGGCATGAGGCAATTTGAAGGCGATATATTCTCATACTAGCCAGAAAAACATTCTGTAGAAACCCCAAGATAGAACTCTCTAACAGGGAGCGTGCCGGCCCCCCGATCCCCTGAGACACGATAGGTCGAGGACGGCAATACGCTCTTCATAGATTTCGAATATGCCTTCCCGACCCTATCTTCATCCCGGGGGTCCGGGGGCGAAGTCCCCCGACGCGAGACCGCGATGAACGTTCTGCGATGAGATTGCTGGCGATAGAAAAAAGAGATCAGAGGGATCCCTCTATATTATTTTCATCAGTATGCGTGAAGCGTGCGTTTTCGGTTCATGCATGACGCTGCAAAATCTTCACATCGCCTCTTTGTAGATCTCCATGATCTCTTCCTTCGTCGCAACCCGCGGGTTAGTGAGGTTGCAGATATCCTTCATGGCGTTCTCAGCAAGGGTCGGGATGTCCTCTTCTTTGGCGCCGAGTGACTTAACCCCAGGCGGGATCCCGATGTCGGCCGAAAGTCTCCTTATGGCATCGATGGCCTTGTTTGCCGCTTCGATGGTGGAGAGCCCCTCGACGTTCTCGCCGAGTGCCTTGGCAATGTCGACGAAACGATCAGGTGCGGCGATGAGATTGAACTTCTCGACGTGCGGGAGGAGGATAGCGTTGCAAACCCCGTGCGGGAGGTTGTAGAACCCGCCGAGCTGGTGGGCCATCGCATGGACGTAGCCGAGGCTGGCGTTGTTGAAGGCGATGCCGGCAAGGTACTCGGCGTGGGCCATCATATCGCGAGCATGGATGTCGCTACCGTTGGCGACAGCCGGGCGGAGCCATTTGCCAATAAGGTGAATGGCCATCAGCGCGGCGGCGTCGGTGGTCGGGGTGGCGATGGTGGAGACGTATGCCTCGACCGCGTGGGTGAGGGCGTCCATACCAGTGGCAGCAGTGAGTGCAGGTGGCATGCTGACCATCAATTCGGGGTCGTTGATCGCGACCCTGGGGGTCATCTTCCAGTCTACGAGTGCCATCTTGACGTGCCGGCGGGTGTCGGTGATGACCGCGAAGTTGGTCATCTCAGAGGCGGTACCGGCGGTGGTGTTGACGGCGATGAGCGGCGGCAATGCTTCTCCTACTTTGCCGGCACCCTCATAATCATAGATCTCGCTGCCGTTTGTGACGATAATCCCGATGCCCTTGGCGCAGTCCATCGGGGACCCCCCGCCAGCGGCGACGATCATGTCGCAGCCTTCTTTTTTGTACATCTCAACGCCCTTGTGGACAGCATTATCGGTCGGGTTAGGCTCGGCGCCAGGATAGATCACAACATCGACGCCTGCGTCTTTGAGGAGAACCCCAACGTCCTCAGCGAGTGCTCTCCCATGTTTCCCAATCCCACAGACAATGAATGCCTTCTTTCCCCCGAGCATCTTGGCCCAATTCCCGATCTCTTTCACCGCCCCAGCGCCCATGAGGGCGACCGGCGGGTTTAGATAGGTGGATGTCATCTCATGTTCCCCTCCATATGGGGCACGCACCAGGTGCCCTGTGGGGATGTGGGATCCTCTGTGGACATAAAATATTTTGCCAGATTTGGCCTTGTAAAAATCCTTACCTTTTCTTAGTTTGAGAACATATCCCAAAACTCACTGAGGTTGAAAATCATCTTGAACTGAATTTTTTTTATTCCTGAATTTCTAAACCCTATCCTCCACCAGGGGACTTGGCCGCCCCCCTAGCCCCACCCGGCACGATAGGTCGTGGACGACAATCCCTTTTCATAGATTTCAAATATGCCTTCCAGACCCTATCTTCATCCTGAGGGCCCGGGGGCTCTGCCCCCGGCACGGTGGTATGGAAAGGCATGAATGTATGGATGCGCAACGAAGAGAGGGAGGATCTCTCCACCATTCAGTGCTTTCTTCTGAGAAGAGGGAGGACCGGAGAGTTTTGGGATGACCTCTGAGTATGATTCAACCACCTCCCTCCATGCTCATACTGGGGGCTCTGCCCCCGAACCCCCGCGACGAAGATTGAACCGGGAAGGGACCATCAATGACCCTGAAGAGGGTATTGCTGTTGTCCTCCACCTATCGATCGCGTGGAGGGATGGGGGGGGTGGCCAGTCCCCCCGCCAGAGAGAGCCACCCAGAGAGTTTCTACAGAGCCCCAGATTATGAGATTCCACGGCTTTCTCCTCAAGATCGGTCTATATCTCTTGGAGGCTTGGTCTCCTGTTGATGGAGGTTGGGTATGTCTGTTCTGGGTGTGAGAGAAGAAGGGTGTAATTCGGGAATATGGGAACAGGAATGATGTCGCTGCAGTGTTTTCTCTTCTATTGGAGCATGGCCTTCTCAGCCCTATCTTCTTCCTGGGGATCGGATAACTGTGACCAGAGAGAGATTGAGAGGATCTCGGATCTTCGAGAGCACCCCTGACAAGAATCCATGGGAAGGCAGTTGAGTTGCGCGTACACCCGGAACAGCGAAGGAATCTACATACTCTAAACTGTGGCTTTCTCGAATCCGTTCACGTTTGATCTCTCCAAAGATGGGAGACGATGATTGGATTGGATTCTCCATCTTGTCGTATGACAGAGATAACCGTCCAGGACGTTTTGGCACCGCCGATCCTACACCGTTGGCGACTTCAATGAAGACGGCAGGTAAAATATCTCATGATTAAAATCATGATTAAAAAAAGAAGAGCCCTCTGGTCTACTTGAAGTAGACCCCAACATCGCGCATCTTGCTGAACCTGGCGATGTTGATGACGAGCGGGGTGATGGCCTCAATGTACGGCGAGACCGCGAGGGGGCCGGCATCGAGAGCCTGGAGTTCTGAGACCGAGTTGACCAGTTCCATGACCGTCTCCTTTGCGTCGTCGAAGTCTGAACAGACACAGACTGAATAGTCGAGAGGCTCAGAGAGTTGCTGCCATTTGCCAGCCGGAATGTTGTTGAAGGCGGCCACGACCTTTGAATCTGGCAGAAGTTTTTGAAGTTTTACAGCGGCCGACCCTTCCTCCGGCGGATTGTACTTGAAATAGTCAGCCTTGATCATCGGGTTCATCAGGCTGATGACCGTCTTGCCTTCCAATCCGTTGAGCCCCTTGATCGTCCTCTCCAGGTTCTCGGCCGGGATTGAGAAGACGACAATCTCAGATTCATCAACGACCCCCTGGTTGGTCGTCGGGAGCAGGTCGAAAGGAAGACCCAACACCTTGAGGGCATAACCACAGAGTTCGCAGGCGGCCTGAGCTTTCTCTTCGATACGCGATCCGATATAGACTGAATGGTTCTGCGAGAGCCGCAGTGCCATCCCCTGTCCAATCCCCCCAGTTCCTCCAATAATTCCTATTTTCATGGACATAGTGTTCTATGTCGTATTTTTTATTATTGTCCCACATATAGTTTTCGCCTTGAAATTCTTGAGACCTGATCCACCTCTTACAGATCGTTCTTGGGGTATCACCCGATTTTGGGGCTCTGTAGAAACCCTCACCTCTTGTGTGGGGGAGACGTGTGTCACCCACCTTCCTACCTCTTTGGCCGAGGGCTCTGCCCCTGGACCCCCGGGGGAGCAAGGTTGGCCGGGAAGGCAGAATAGACGACCATAAAGAGAGTGCAGTCCTCCTCGACCTATCGTGTGGCAGGGGGACCGGAGGGCGGCCAAGCCCCCCGACAGAGAGATTCATCAAGAGAATTTCTACAAAGCCGAAATTATCTCATGCTCGCTGCTGCCCACACCCCGCACGAAAAGAGGCAGAGAATTGCAATCCCTTCAGAATGATCGGCCCTCAGCCTTCCCTCATCATCGCCATCCTGAGATCTAGGGAAAACAAGTGATAGTGAGATCAAGAAAACAAGAATCTTCGAGGAAGCCTCTGGTGTAGGAAAATGGGGAGACACGTTCATCATTTATCAATAAGCCCTGGGGCGGCATCATCGAAGGCTTGGAGAGAAGACACTCTCTTCCCTGTGATCAATTGATGGGACTGGCTCTTATTCTCCCCCTCATCCCCGTGGCAGAAACCAAACATCCCGCCCTCGAAGGGTTTTTGTACCAAGACCTCTGCTTGAGGGTAGCACAGGGGGTTGCCATGACCGGAGACATGGGAGATCACATGACAGTGCAGGAGATCCTCGAAGCCTACCCGCAGGATCCCAGGCATCTGCTTGCAGCATTGCAGGACATCCAGGCTGAGTACAACTATCTCTCGGTCGAGTCGATGAAAGAGGTCGCCGAGTACCTTGGCGTGCCTGAGAGCCAGGTCTTCAGTGTCGCCACCTTTTACAAGGCGCTCAGTCTGGTCCCGCTCGGGAAAAAGGTGATCAAAGTCTGCGCCGGGACAGCGTGCCACATCCGCGGGGCACCGCGACTCGTCGAGGCTGTCGAAGAAGCGCTTGGGATCAAGGACGGCGAGACCACCGCGGACGGCCAGTTCACCCTCCAGACCGTGAACTGTGTCGGGGCCTGTGCGATGGCGCCGGTGGTAGTGGTGAACGAGCGAGTGTATGGGAAGATGGGGATCGCCAAGATCCCTGAGCTGATCGAGACGGAGCGTGAGGATGAGGCTGAAGAGTAAGGAGGCGCTCGATGGCTACCGCACATCGTTACCGCCGAAAGGGGGCGACGCCCCGGCCTGGGTGCAGGTCTGTGCTGGCACCGGGTGCCTCGCCTCAGGGAGTGCCGCGGTGCGCGAGGCCTTCAAGGAGGAATCTAGGAAGAGGGGCATGGAAATCGGGGTCACCTTCATGGCCGACGCCACCGGGTGCCATGGGTTCTGCGAGCGGGGGCCGCTGGTGGTCGTCCATCCGAGCAAGATCTTCTATCAGCAGGTGAAGGCCGAGGACGTCCCTGAGATCTTCGAGAAGACGGTCCTGAACGGCGAGGTGATCAGGCGTTTGCTGTACCGCGATCCCTTGACGAAAGAACGTTACCAGACCGCCGAGAAGGTTCCGTTCTATGCGAGCCAGCACCGGGTCGTCCTCAAGAACACCGGGCATGTCAACCCATTCGAGAT
>JAQVHG010000119.1 GCA_028696365.1 Methanofollis sp. | reverse complement strand
AGGGCACCTGGGCGGGCGTGAACTCACTCTCACCGACGTCTTCGAGGGGGTGGGACAGGTCGCCGCCGGGACGATGACCGAGGAAGAGTTGCACGACCTGGAGTGTGCGGCCATGCCTGGGTGCGGGAGTTGCCAGGGGTTGTACACCGCCAACACGATGGCGTGCATGACCGAGGCGATGGGGCTCTCCCTGCCTGGGTGTGCGACCACCCCGGCGGTGGACGCTGCAAAACTCCGTCTTGCCCGCGAGAGCGGGGAGGCGGTGGTGCGCCTGGTCGAGAGGGGCACGAGCGCACGGGAGATCGTCACCCTGGAGAGTCTGAGAAATGCCGTGAGGGTGGACATGGCCCTCGGTGGTTCGACGAACACGGTGCTCCACCTGATGGCGGTGGCCACCGAGGCCGGGGTGCCGCTCTCCCTCGATGAGTTCAACGAGATCAGCGAGAGCGTCCCGCACCTCAGTGCCATGCAGCCTGGCGGGCCGCACTCGATGGTCGCCCTCCACCGGGCCGGAGGGATCCCCGCGGTCCTCCATGAGATCGCCGATCTCCTGGAAGACGCGGTCACGGTCTCGGGCGAGCGTATAGGAGAGATCGCCGGAAAAGGGTGGGTCATGGACGAGGCGGTGATCAGGCCGCGCACCGATCCGGTGCACGAGGGCGGGGGCCTGCGGGTGCTGCGCGGGAGCCTCGCCCCCGACGGTGCGGTGGTCAAGTGCGCGGCGGTCGATGCGGCGATGTGGCAACACACGGGGCCGGCACGGGTCTTCGACGGCGAGGACGCGGCGATGCACGCGATCCTTGCGCAGGAGATCAATGAGGGGGAGGTCGTGGTGATCAGGTACGAGGGGCCGCGGGGCGGGCCAGGGATGCCTGAGATGCTCTCGCCGACCTCGGCCCTGATGGGGCTCGGCTATACGCGGGTAGCCTTGGTCACCGACGGCCGGTTCTCGGGCGGGACGCGGGGGCCGTGCATCGGGCATGTCGCCCCTGAGGCGGCGGTCGGCGGGCCGATCGCTCTTGTCAGGGAGGGCGACAGGATCGCCGTCGACCTGTTTGCATGGCGGATCAACCTCCTTGTCGACGAGAAGATCCTCGATGAGCGACGGGCAGGGTGGCAGCCGCCTGAGAAGGAATTGCGCGGCGTCCTGAAGCGGTATGCAGCCCTGGTCGGGCAGGCCGATATCGGTGCGGTCCTACGGTAACAGAGTAAGAAGCGAACGCACGCACATGGCGTACTGAGAGGACATCCCGGAACTTTCGACCTGAAGGAGATGTCCCTCTCTACCGAACCCCTCCCCCACAGAAGATATGAAAAAGGTTGCTGTATCGCCATTATGGAGGAGATGGGTCTTCTCTTGAGTGAGTACCCCATGAAGATATTCTGGTGCTGGATATGAGGGTTTCACAAAATCCAAAAATAGGGCTCTGTAGAAACCCTCTGGACAACTATCTCTGCGGGGGGCTTGCCGCCCCCGGCCGAAGAGGTAGGAAGGTGGGTGACACACATCCCCACACAGTAGGTGAGGTTTCTACAGAGCCGAAAATTGAACATTTACTGGCTCTGGAAAAACCATCTTGATAGGTTCTCTTCGACGGGGGGGGACGAAAACCCCTCATTATGGTTATTGATTGTGCCTTCCCGTCCCTCTCCTCATCCCGAGAGTCTGAGGGGCGCGCCCCCTGGACCTCCAGGAGAAAGATTGAGCCGGAAAGGCCAATAGGGAGGACATGACAAGGGAGTTACCCTCCTCGACACAATCGTATGGCGGAGTCCGGGGGTGCAACCCCCGGCGAGATGCCGGGACCTAGGTGTGTATTACAGACTAAGTGTGAGCGTATCTCGACCCAAAAAAGATTGAATCTGGATGATATCCTGATCATCCAGGAGGGTCCTAGATCAGGTCACGTGATTTTTTCCAGCACGCCGGTCTCCAGGTCGAAGTACAGACCGTGAAGAGCGACCTTCTTCTCTTTCTCTGCATCACGCACGATCGGATAGGTCCTGAGATTCTCAAGTTGGAGATGGACATTCTCCTCTTCAACCAGACGCCGCCACTTTTTCATCCCCTCGGCATCTACAGGCCGCGGGGTCTTTGCCTCGACGGCGGCCATGGCGCTTGCGGCATTGGAGAGCCAGAGTGGGATGTAAGCCTCGTCAGACTCCCCTTCTGCGGTAAGGGCCTTCATCGCTCCGCAGTCTGAGTGACCGCAGACCACAATGTCGTGGACCTTCAGGTGTTTGACGGCGTACTCAAGGATGGTAGCGAAGTTCCAGTCCCCCACCCTGACGATGTTGCCGATGTTGCGGTGGACAAAGAGTTCGCCAGCCCGCGCCCCGGTGATCCGCTCGGGGGCGACCCTCGAGTCTGAACACCCAATCCAGAGTACCGTTGGGCTCTGGCCAGTGGCAAGTTCCTGATAATATTCATTGTGCTCGGTGAATTCACCCTCAATAAAGGTCTTATTGCCTTCGAGAAATCTCTCGATCATCTTTCAATCACCTCGGGGCAGGCTGAGTGCCTGCACTGATGGTTAGGTATATTGCAGGAGATTTGAACTCTCCGAAATGGGTTTTGCGGCTCTGTAGAAACCCTCGCCTATTGTGTGGAGAGAATATGTGTCACTCGCCTTCCCCTCCTCCTCACACTGAGGGCACTGCCCACGGACCCCTGGAGGACTGGAAGACGCAATAGACAAACATGACAAGTGCGTTTGCCACCCTCGCCCTCTCTATCATGTAGCAGGGAGCCTGGGGGGACCTACACAACCCCAAAAATTTTGAATACGCATGCCTTACCTCGTCACCTTCCCAAAAAACTACGACATGAAACTCTCATCGGCTCTGTAGAAATGCTCTTGATGAATCTCGCTGGCGGGGGGCTAGCCGCCCCCCGAACCCCCCGCCACATGAGAGGTCGAGGACGGCAGCACTCTCTTTATGGTCATCTATTCAGCCTTCCTGGCCCGCCTCTATCGTAGTCCTCCTGGGTTCCGGGGGCAGAGCCCCCGGCCAAATGGGTAGGAAGGCGAGTGATACTCGTCTCCTCCACACAAGAGGTGAGGGTTTCTACAGAGCCCTCAGGTCTTCTCGACTCACTCAGTTCGTCCACCCTGAGATGAGAAGTGGCTGAGGGCCGCACCCCTGTATGATCGAGAGGGGAAAAGCGATGGCTCTCCCATGAGGGTAAGACCATGAGAGTGCACACTCAGGAGAGAGCTGAGGGTGGCCTTCACCTATGCCATAGGCGTTGCGTTCCCTCCGCGTCATGAGTGATTACAAGTGTTCCACTGTGATTGCCCCGTCATCTGCACCGAACAAATACTGATATCAGCCCGGCGCCAACAAGTGATCATGGCTGATCATGCTGAGATCGAGATTATTGGGTTTTCATACGGCTCCTGCGGGCCGTTTCCCTGCAATGAACAGCGCAGCTGCGACCTCCAGGCCTGCTCCCCCTCAGAGAACCTGGTGAAGGCGGTCGATGCCCTCAAAGACAGGCTCATGGCCGAGTATCCAGGGCAGATCACGCTGAAGTTCACACTCCTCGACGATGGGGTGCCGGAGTATGTCAAGAAGATCGTCGAGGAGCACCAGCCCCCGCTTCCGATAGTGCTGGTCAACGGTCGGGTGACCCCGGTTGGGCGGATCTCGGTGCCTCTGATAAAGAAAGAAATTGATGCAGTTTTGAATTAAGGGCTCTGTGGCTCTGTAGAAACCCCTGGCCCCTTCTGGATACAAACGCGATTCAACCACCTTCCTCCATCTTCTCGCCGGGGGCTTGCCCCCGGACCCCCAGGATGAAGATAGAGCCGGGAAGGCACAATCAATGACCATGAAGAGTGTACTGCCATCCACTGCCTATCTTTGGATAGGGGGTCCGGGGGGCGGCAAGCCCCCCACAGAGATAGTTATTATGAGGGTTTCTACAAAGCCGAATCTGTAGAGAAATTCTTGACGACTCTCTCTGACGGGGGAGAATAGGGGAAGGTACCCCAGCCTAACACGTTGCCACGCCTGAAGGATAAAATATTCTCAACTGTTTTTCCTTGCTGGAGGACGTGCAACCCCTCGGACTCCAGCCACACGATCGAGAGAGGATGGCATTTCTCTCACTGGATCATCGAATGTGTCTTCCTGGATCATTTTTCATCCCAGAGTCCTGGGGCAGGGCAGACGTGTTCAAAATTTTTGGAGAGGGTGTGCCCGCCACCAAAACCCCGCCCACATCAGGACCATGTCAAGGGTGGCACGAAGTTCTTCTGGATCGTTCTCTCAGCCTTCACCTTTCAATCACAGTGCAGGGCTCCTGGGACAGAGCTTCTGGCGCAGTCTGTGAAGGCACGTTGATCAGTCGCACAGGGGGGGGGTGAGCGCGTGGTGTCTATCTGAATAGGCCTGCAGCATGTCTGAAGTGTGTTCACGTCATGAGCATATCTTCAGACACCTGAAACAAACTCGCCATTATACGCGCGGCGGCGCCCTGACCCCCTCCAGCGCCCTGGAGAGACACCTCTCTGCCTCCTCCTCCCATCCTGACACTGTCCTGATATCGGTCAGATCTTCCACCCCGTCGACGAGCACCTCGCCTGCCGCTTGCACCCCAAGAGAGGTGAAGAACGCCCTCACGACCCGCCGCACACACTCAAAATGCTCTGGTCCTTTTCGCCCGGCCACTGCAAGGAGAAGACCTGCCTGTCCCCGGTCCCGCACCCCGGCAAGGGCCCGCCTGGCGCGGAGGGCCTGGCACCGGTCGACGACCGCCTTCAGCGCCGCCGGGACGGTCTCGGTGTAGACCGGCGTGCAGACGACGATGAGCCGCGCACGGTCCAGGGCCTGGACCACCTCCTCCATCTGGTCCTCGATGACGCACCGCCCTGCATTGAAACACCGGTAACACCCGGTGCAGGACTCCACTCCAAGGCCGTCGGGCGAGACGACCTCGCTGCGCACCCCCGCCTTCCCGCACCGGTCCGCCACCCACCCCGCAAGAACTGCCGAGTTCCCGTGCGAGCGCGGGCTCCCCTGGAGAACCACTACCTCTGCCACAGGGGCGCGCGGCTGTCCAGTGGGTAGAGAGGGCTCGGGCGGGTGGAGGAGGAACGTGTCGGGCGTCCGGGGAAGTTCCTCTTTCAGGCGGAAATAGGCGGTCATGGCGACGTTGTGTGCGGTCTGTATACCACCAGGGGGATACTCGTAGGTGTTGGTGTGGTAGGCGTACACCACCTCCCCGGCAGCGCGCAACTCCACGGTATAGCGTATCATGCCTGGGAACACCCCAGAAAAATCTTCGCTATAGAGGAGAAGTTCGCACCTCTCCCCTTTCACCTCAACCTCCGCCGATCTCAGGAATTCTGCCTCGGTCATTCCTCTTCCCACGGCGAGAAAAGCACCCCCACAATATAACCCTTCTCGCCCTCCCAAGTGGGCGATCCCCACATGTTAAAAAGGTGCATGGCGCATTAAATATGGTAATTCAATGAAGGCGGTTCTGGGTCTTGAAGACGGCGAATTCGTTGTCGGAGAGGGATTTGGTGTTGAAGGCTCCTGTTCCGGGGAACTGGTCTTCAGCACGCAGATGACCGGGTACATGGAAGCGCTGACTGACCCGAGTTATGCGGGGCAGCTCCTCATGTTCACCTATCCTCTCATCGGCAATTATGGCGTAGACCATGATAATTTTCAGGGTCCGGAGGTGTGTGCCCTTGGGTGCATTACACGGGAAGTATGCACCCATCCGGCATCTCTTCCCTCACTCCCTGACTATTTTGAAGAACACAATCTTTTTGGCATCACCGGCGTTGACACCCGGCGACTCACAATCAAGACAAGAGAACACGGGACGATGCGGGCCGCCCTCATCGTCGGGAGCGACGACGGCGAGGAAGCGGTGCGGATGGCCCGCGCCGCCCCCGACATCGCGGCGACCGACCTGATCCCGCAGGTCTCCTGTGACGAACCCCTCCACCTCCCTGGCAAGGGCAAGCGGATCGCGATCATGGACCTCGGGATCAAGAAGAACATGGTGATCAGCCTTGCCAGGCGCGGCGCGGACCTCTACCTCTTCCCGCACGACGCCACGCCCGCAGAGATCGACGCATGCGAGCCCGAGGCCCTCTTCATCTCCAATGGGCCAGGGGATCCGCAGCGGGCGACCGGCGCCATCAACGCCGTGAAACACTACCTTGGCGACCTGCCGGTCTTTGGGATCTGCATGGGCAACCAGGTGGCCGCCCTCGCCCTCGGCGGCGAGACCTACAAGATGAAGTTCGGGCACCGCGGCTCAAACCAGCCGGTCAGGCACATGGACGGACAGATCTACATCACCACGCAGAACCACGGGTTTGCGGTGGACGCCGAGACACTCCCTGAAGGGTGCCAGGTCGTCTACGAGAACGTCAACGACGGCAGCCTCGAAGGGTTCTGTGACGAGGACCTCAATCTCTTCTGCGTCCAGTTCCACCCCGAAGCCCACGGCGGGCCGCACGACACAGAACGTCCTATCTTTGATCTGATGTACAGGAGGATTGCCTGATGCCGCGCAATCCACAGATCAAGAAGGCGCTGCTCATCGGCTCGGGCCCCATCCAGATCGGGCAGGCGGCGGAGTTCGACTTCTCAGGCTCCCAGGCCTGCCGCGCCCTTCGCGAGGAGGGGGTCGAGGTGGTCCTGGTCAACTCCAACCCGGCGACCATCCAGACCGACCCCGAGATGGCCGAGAAAGTCTATATCGAGCCGCTCCAGGCCGAGATCATC
>JAQVHG010000004.1 GCA_028696365.1 Methanofollis sp. | reverse complement strand
GTCTTGATCCCTGGCGGTTCCTGCGCGCGGTCGAAGTACCTGATGTCGAGCATCATCCCTTCCAGTTCGTCGATGAGGGAGGCGGTATACCTGATGTTTGCGGCCGCCCTGACCCGCCGGTCGAAGCGCATCGCGGTCAGGGCGATCCTGGCCACATGGTCGCTCGCCCCGAAGGCGACCACGCCGACCGGGTGGACCTGGTCGCCGAGTCTGACGATCCTGCCCTCGACCGCGGCGACGTCTGACGGTTCCCGCGCCTTTTCCAGGGCATAGACGATGTTGGTCCCGACCTCAGGTATGAGTGCAGGGTCCATCTCCTCTTTGAGGAGGTCGACCGCCTCGGCAAGGTGCCTGAGCACCAGATCGCGTTCATCTCCGGTCATAGAAGATCTCGTCGTCATGTACCGGCATAATCTTACCGCAGGCCAAGTTCTTCTCTACGGTCAGCAATTGCATCGATGGCAACCTGGTAGAAGTCGGTCAGGTCCATGAGTGCTCCGACTGCGGCGATCCGTTCCCGAGCACACCCCGCAGCGAAGGTCTTGTCCTTTAACTTCTTCCTGATAGTCTTTGGGGTGACGTCGGTGACTGCTCCGCCTTTGACCAGGGCACATGCGATGACGAAGCCGCTGATGCTGTCTGCCGACTGGAGGGCGAGGTCGAGGGGTTCGGTGTACGGCCCGAAGAGGGTGTGGTTGTGCCGTTCCACCGCCTGGCAGACCTCCTCGGACAGTCCTTCCTCTCTGAGGGTCCGGGCGCCCTCGATACCATGGCGGGTCATGTCTTCACCGATGATCTCGAAGTCGATGTCATGGAGGATCCCGATCCTCTCCCAGAGGTCGGCGTCCTCGCCAAGGGTCTGGGCAAGGCCGCGCATCACCGCGGCCGTGGCAATGCAGTGTCTGGTGAGCGATTCTGAGGTGACATACCGGCCCAGGAGGGCGAGTGCATGGTCGCGGTCCATACAGAATGATGGACCTGGACCTGGAAAAGGATGGCGGCCTTTCAGGAGAAGAGAAATAGGGGAAAGGCAAAACAGGTGGGTATATGGACGCGCGTGTACTTGATGTGCTGACCGGGGTCGTGAGCCTGTTGCTCTTTGTCGTGCTCCTCGTCGCCCTGCCAGGAATAGTCCCTGAGGGGATGCAACCCGAAGGGTCGGGGCTTGCCTATATCGCCGCCTTTGTCATCTTCCTGATTGCGATGAGCGGCGCGGGGTATATCATCAAAGAGAAGATCAGCTGAATTGTCAGTTCTCGCGATACCTCTCTTTTTTTGTACCATTCTGATCCTGCGCCCTTTTAAATCCTCGGGATGAAGAGAGGGCTGAAAAGGTAAAATCAACGTACATGAAGTGCGATTTTCTGGCAAGAGGGTTTCTTTCTACAAATCCCGGATCTAAAAAGAAGTACAGGAAACCGGGCAGATCCCGGTCACTTAAAGAACGGTTCCCTGATCTGCACCGCCTTCACAAAGAGATCTTCAAGTTCCTTCCCGTGCTTGCCCCTGATGTCGATGTGGTTGTCGGTCCGCAGGAGACAGGGCTTCAGGAACCCGTCAGAGGTGACCCGCAGGCGGTTGCAGTATGCGCAGAACTCGGTGTTGTGGAGAGGTCTCACGACCTCCACCTCCGCACCGTCCATACAATATTTTTTCCGGTGGTGCATCCGCCTGGTGAGGATCTCTTTTGAATGCTCTGCGATCTCTTTCTCTAGGCGGTCCACATCCCCGTGGAGAATGCACTCGTTGAACTCCATCAACTCGATCACCTGAAGAATGAGGTTGTCGTTCTCCCTTACAAAGGCGAAGAAGTCGTCGACCTCGTCCTCGTTGACGTCCTTGAGGAGGACCATGTTGAGTTTCACCGGGGTGAGCCCGGCGTCCACCGCGGCCTTGATGCCCCTGACCGCCCGGTCGAGGAGATCTTTTTTAGTGATAGACCGGTAGCGCTCAGGCCTGAGGGTGTCGAGGCTCACATTCACCCGCGAGAGCCCGGCCGCCTTGAGGTCATGGGCGAGTCCCTCGAGGAGAGTGCCGTTGGTGGTGAGCGACACCTCGATCCCGTCAGGGACTGCCCTGACAATATCGAGAATATCCTTCCTGACCAGGGGTTCCCCACCGGTAAGTTTCACGCTCCTGATCCCGAACTTTGCCCCGACCTCCAGGATTTCCTGGATCTCCTCAAGCGAGAGTTCTTCCCGTGGATGCACCTCGCCCTCGGCATGGCAGTAGAAGCAGTCCAGGTTGCACCTGGGGGTGATGCTGAGACGGAGGTTGGTCACCTTCCGGCCGAAGTTGTCCTCAAGCACCATCGCCGCTCCTCCTGAAGTTCTTGGCGACGATGTATACTTCCCGGCTCCCCTTCCTTGACGCTGGCGGCCGGTACGTGCGCACCGAGCGGAAATGTTTCTTCACCTCGGCATAGAACTCGGGGAAGTCCTCACCCTGGAAAGACTTACACAGGAAGTTCCCTCCCTCTTTGAGGAGCGTGACGGCAAATCCGAGGGCGTCCTCACCCAGAGCGATGGCCCGCGCCTGGTCATAACTGGTCGCCCCAGATAATTTTGGGGCCGCATCACAGGTGACAACCGAGACCACCCCGCCGGCGAGTTCTCTGACTTCCTCCTGGACCTCGGGCGTGGTAAAGTCACCGACTACGGTCGTGACCCCTTCCATCGGCGCGATAGGGTTGAGGTCGACGCCGATGATCCGGCCGTGGGTGAGACCCTGCAACACCTGCAGCCAGCTTCCTGGCGCGGCCCCGAGGTCGACGACATTGTCGTCCTCCCTGATGATCGCGAAACGTCTCTGGATCTCGGTCAGTTTATACGCTGCCCGTGCCCTGAAACCCTCTTTCAGCGCTTTTTTATAATATTTGTCCCGTGTCCACTGTGAAGTCATTGCCTTCTCCCCTTGATATTTCAGAGCTCTGTTGCGGTACCGGATAGAATAAAAAATATCATGATATAATGTATAAAGAGTCATATAAGGGGTTTGTAATGTTAAAAGCAACGATTGATGCAGATACCTTCAGGGAGTCGATCGACGCGGTGGCCGCGCTCGTGACCGAATGCCGCCTCCACGTCGACGATACCGGGATCAGGACATGCGCGGTCGACACCGCAAATGTCGCCATGGTCTCTCTCGAACTTGGCACCGATGCCTTTGAGACCTATGAAGCCGCTCCTGAGGAACTTGGGATAGATATTGCAAAGATGAAGGGCATCCTTGGAATGATGTCGAAAGGCGACATTCTCACTCTCAATCTCGCCGAAGAGAGCCACAAACTCGAGCTCTCTTTCGGGAGTTACCAGTACTCGGTCACCCTCCTCGATATCAACACCATCAGGAAGGACCCCAATCCGCCTGCGATCGAACTTCCAGGCATGGTCGAGCTCGAGGGCAGCGCGCTTTCGTCGGCGATCAAGGCTGCCGACGTCATCTCAGACAAGATCGCGCTCGGGATCAATGAAGCGACTGAGACGTTCTATATGATGGCCGAAGGCGACACCGATCACATCAGGCTCGAGCTCGGGCGAGACCAGGTCATCGATCTCAAGCCAGCAGAGGTGCGTTCCCTCTTCTCGCTCGACTATCTCAAAGACATGGGCAAGGTCATGGCACGCGCCGAGAAGGTCAAGGCAGAGATCGGCGTCGATCACCCTGTGCGTTTCATCTTCGACCTGGCCGACGGGAACGGCCACATCGAGTACCTCCTTGCTCCAAGGATAGAGGCCGATTAATGGGCATCGACCTGGACCTGAAGGACCTGGCACGATATCCCTTTTTACAGGAAGCTCAGATATTTGCCAGTGACAGGACCGGGTCCATCGACACCTTCCTAGAGAGTCAGGTAGGAAAGATCGTCCTGCCGCATGCGGTGGCCCGCGTGAAGGCAGCGCTCTTCCCTGACTCCACCGACTCGGAGGAGTCTGAGCCCCTCTCTGAGGTATCCATCTTTTCCTATGCAGTCGCTCGCGTCCTAGTCTCCTGCACCCAGGATCGGATGATGGCCGACCGACTGGCCAGGTACGAGGCCAGCCGCGCCGCCGCAGCACTTCAGGAGGAGGAGCCCGCGGTCAGGGCCTATGTCGCCGAGAGCCTCGGGATCGACCTCGAGGCGCGCACGATCCCGGTCACGACATATGTAGAACTCATCTCCCGTCTCCGCGACGACCGCTGGAGACTGGTCAACAGGGAGGTGTGCGAAGGTGCAGTCACCATCGATCCTACTGAGATCATCGAACTGCTGCGCGAGCGGATCCGCGTCGTCGTCGGGAGAGACCTCCCGCTCGGCGTCCCGGCATCGCTCTGTGATATGCTCAAGCCCTCGATCGACGAACTCACCGCTGCCCTGAGAGAGAAGACCCTTGAGGAGTTCGGCGAGGTGGATGAGACCTCATTCCCTCCCTGCATCGCCGCGCTCATCAACGCTATCACCTCCGGAACAAATATCTCACATATGGGAAGGTTTGCTCTCACGTCCTTTCTCAATAATATCGGACTCTCGACGACCCAGATCACCGAGGTCTTCCAGCGCGCCCCCGACTTCGACCTCTCGATGACATTGTACCAGGTCGAGCACATCTCTGGGAAATCAGGGACCGAATACACCGCACCGTCGTGTGCGACGATGCGGACCTATGGGCTCTGTGTCCACAAAGATACTCTCTGCGAGACGGTAGGTCACCCTCTCTCATATTACCGACGCAAGAAGCGGCAGCAGAAAGATCAGAATAAGAAATGATATCCAACCCTAGGCTCTGTAGAACCCCTCACCTATTCTTGGAGTGAACGTGACTCAACCCCCTCCCCTATCGAACGCACAGGAGCCCCTCTCTAAATTCAAAGATTTTCTCAAGTTCGTTATCACTCGCATCCTCCGGAACCCCAGAAGGAAGATTAGGTCGGGAAAGCACCCCCAATTATCCAGAGGGTTTCTACAGAGCCAATATTTCTGCTTCTATTCGCAGTTCCTGCAAGTATGCAATGGTATATAGGATGAACAAGTAAACAAAGTGTATGAACGAACTCTTCGAGGATGAATATTTCAGGGTTTTAGTGAAGTATTATGAGAAATCTCTGATACTGGAGGACCCAAGTGACTTCCACCCTGTACTCTCGTTCTATTTCTTCGACGCGCTCGCGCATATCGAGCACACGCTGTGCACTTATGCCATCAACTATCAGGCACCAAAAAATATGATGCACCAGGAGTATATGCGCTGGCGGCTTGACGAGGCGAAGAAGGGTGACCGCCCACTTTTCCCCGACTTTGTCAAGTGGCTCAAGGTCAACCACCCCGAAAAGTTCCAGAAACTCCCGACGGTCTGGCGGGGTGTCTATGACCCTGACAACCCGGCAAGTTACCGGAGTTTCAGGATCGTCCTCGATCCTGACAGCAAGCGGCCGGTGCCTGCGGCCTTCTTTGCCGATGCGATCGACGGGTTCTTCTCCCGTGAGTTCTTCAACAGCATCTACACCGAGGGCTCGCTTGGGAAACTCTTTGAAGAATATAAATCGACTGTACTCGCCTGAAGAGGGATAGACAGTATGGGTGTCGCTGATCTCTGCAAAGACCTGGTGCAACTCAGGAGCGAGAACCCGCCTGGGGAGACGCGGGAGGTCGCCGAGTACATCTATGCGTATCTTGCAGAGATCGGGATCGAGAGCACAGTCGTCTCAAGGGACGGACAGCGGTGTAACCTCATCGCCAGGCACCACAATCACAACCCAAAGCTTCTTCTCTGCGGACACCTCGATGTCGTCCCGGCCATCGCCGAAGGGTGGCGTCATCCCCCATTCAGTGGGGCAGAAGAGGATGGGTACATCTGGGGACGGGGGAGCAGCGATATGAAAGGTGGGTGCGCCGCCCTGCTCACCGCGCTCAGGCGTGCCGTCGACGCGGGGGCGGAGCCGCCGGTGGAGGTGGTCTTTGTCTGCGACGAGGAGACCGGCGGGTGCTATGGGTTAGAGTACCTCCTAGCCAAGGAGATGCTCAGGCCATGTGACACCCTTATCGCAGAACCGACCCCCCCGCTCTCGCCGTGCATCGGGCAGAAAGGTCTTGCACGAGTCTCGCTTTCTTTTACTGGAGAACCAGGTCACAGTTCTCTCTACCCAGCCATCGGGAGGAGCGCGGTGATGGATGCGCACGAGGTCATCGAATATCTCAAGGCCCTCAATAACCGTGAGTACCCAGTGAGCGCAGAGATGGAAACGATCATCTCCCGCTCCTCTGAGGTGCTGGAGAACCTTTTCGAGCTCAAGGGCCTCGATCATGTGCTCAGTCGTGTGATGTTCAACCCTGGCGTGGTCAGGGGAGGAGAGAAGGCAAACATCGTGGCTGAACACTGTGATCTCGACCTGGACCTCCGGATCCCATGGGGGTGTACGGCCAGTGAGGTCGTCTCAGAGATCGCAGCCGAGGCGCCTTCGGCAGTGATGAAGGTGACTGCAGCCTCAGATCCGTCCTGCACACCGCCGTCGGCGCGGGTGACTGAACGGGTTTGTGCCGAGATCAGACGCGTCTATGGTGAAGAACCGATCCCGATCTTCCAGTGGGCGGCAAGCGATGCACGCCATCTCAGGAAGGCAGGGTTCCCCGTAGTGGAGTACGGGCCAGGCGAGGTGACGACGATCCATGGAGTCAATGAACGCGTCTGCATCGACTCGCTTATCCGTGCTGAAGAGATATTTTATGGGATAATTTCAGAATATTCTAGATTATAGGGGAGGATGAAAAGGAGATACTTTCATTAATCTCATTCTTCTGTTAACAACAATAATATATACCCTTGCCTCTGTCCTGGCTATAAAATCATATATACCGAGAGATTGTATTCATTTCTGATGAAATTCCCTTATATTCTCTTCCCTCTTCTCATCTGTCTGGTCCTGTTGACCGCGGGGTGTGCCGAAGAGATCCCATCCGGTGATTCTGTGACTCCAATGCATGAGGGCGAGACAACAGTCGATCCAGATGATGATCCTTCAGGTACAGTCATGGACAGCAAACATGTCGCGGAGGCAACGCCGTACCCCACTGAGACCAAACCCACACTCCGGCCAAATGCAGGCATCACTCCAGCGGCACAAGCAGCGCAGCCAGAGTATCCTGTCGTCCTCCATGAAAAACTGAACAACACCGCATCGTTCTCTAAGGCCTGGACCATTGAAGTCCCATACGCCCCGATGATCGTCGAGGCCGAGGTAACGCCTGAGATAGAGAGCAGAAAGGTGTTGGTAACCCATGGGTCCAAAGAAAAATGGGAGACCGTGACCAGGCCGAGTGCACACAGCAAGCTTTCGATCACGGTCAGGGATGAGGACGGCAATATTGTGAAAGAAGACGGTTTTGGAGGGCTTTATTCATCAGTCAAAGAGAAAGAAGTGAAAATCCTGAGCCCGGGTACCTATCTCCTCGATCTCCGTGGCGGTCATGTGGCGGTAGACCTGACGGTCAGAGTTGGGAGCAGAGTTGAAGAATAGATGGGCCAGGCCAGGGCTTATCTACTCCTCTCCTCCGGGACGAGGGGAATGAATATATGGGATGAACTCTAATTTTATTAAGCACGCCTCCAGTGTCCCGGTAGGGTAGTGGATATCCTAGAAGCCTGCGGAGCTTTTGACCCGGGTTCAAGTCCCGGCCGGGGCGTACTCATTTTTGTCTTGATTTTTCAGTCGCTTCTCTACCCTCACTATTCATCATCACGGATCATGACGCTGACAACTCGATGCCTTTCCTGCCTTCAAACTTCTTCGTTATTTTAGAGCGCAGAGATCCTTTCTGAGAGAAGACTGATTTCTGGCTCTGGAGAAACCCTCACCTCTTGTGTGGGGGGAGACGTGTGTCCCCCGCCTTCCCACCTCTTTGGCCGGGGGCTCTGCCCCCGGACCCTTGGGACCACGATAAGGTCGGGAAGGCAGAATAGATAACCATAAAGAGGGATTGCCGTCCACGACCTATCGTGTGGCGGGGGGCCCGGGGGGGCGGCCAAGCCCCCCGCCAGAGAGATGCATCAAGAGGGTTTCTACAGAACCAAAACTCTCACCACTTCGTGCTGTGAGCGTGCTCACCCTCCTTCCCCTAGCCTCTCGACGGGACCCCTCGAAGATCAAAGATCTTCTCAAGTTCACTATCGTTCGTTTCAACTGGACCGCCGGGACGAAGATTGGGCCGGGAAGGCGAAATTAATGAACATGAAGAGGATGTTGCCGTCCCCACCCCCATCTTAGCGTGGGGGACAGATAGACGGCAAGCTCCCCCGCCAAAAATAACGAACGGTCCAGAGGATTTCTACACAGTCCAATATTCCATTTACAGGCTCTGGAGAAACCCTCACCACTTCTAGGTGTAACCAAGACTCACCCTCCTTCCTATTGTTTCACGCCGTGGACGCTGCCCCCGGACCCCATAACCCCCAAGAGGAGGATACAGGTCTAAGAGGGTTCTACAAAGCCCGTGGATCTTTGACTTTGAGTTACTGGCACCATCGAGTCTGAAAAGGCCGAAGCCTTCGATAGCAATCTCCCCCAAAAGATCAGTAAGAGGGATTCTACAGAACCAATTATCTCAATGAGCGTATCCCAAAACACTCTCTGGGTGAACATCTCCTCGAACTGAAGCAATTCCTTCTAGGGGATTCTGAACTCTCTCCTCGACCGAGGGGCTTGCCGCCCCCCAAACCTCCCGCCAATGAAGATTGACGGGGATCGCACCCCCTCGACATGGTCATTATACAACTGCAGCCTTCCCGACCTAACCACAATCCCGGGGGTCCGGGCGGCACTCGCCCCCGGCAGAAGCATAAGGGAAGGCGATGGATGCATGGTTGCACTACAAAGAGGTGAGGATCTCTCAACCGTCATCCTTCGCGATCTACTCCGAGGAGAAAAGTTAGAGAGTTTTGGGATGACCTCAAGGTCTCTATCGAGAAGAGGAAATGCAGCACCCCCTTCTTCGTCATCGCCGCGCTATCTATCAGGTTCTCTATCTCCCATGCACACCAATATCTATATCTCCTCTCTTCTGCCTACCGCCCCCCATGGCAAGGCTTGTGCTCATCGACTTCTACTCCGAATGGTGCGGGCCGTGCCGGGACCAGACCGCAGCAGTGGACGAGGTGGCAAGGCGACTCGAGGATCTGGTCGAGGTGCGGAAGGTCGACGTCGCAGAACGCCGCGACCTGGTCTCAGCCTACCGGCTCACAACAGTGCCGACCGTCATCATCGAGAGGGATGGAAAAATTGTCACACGGCTTGAGCATCCTGTCGATGTGGAGACGCTCGAAAGTCTTTTAAATTCCCTGGCCGATGATCATGGAACGCGAGGAAACAAGTATGAGCAGACCAGTGCTGACTGACTTTTTTGCGACATGGTGCGGCCCCTGTAAGATGCAGACGCCCATCCTTGAGGAACTCAAGGAAAAGCTCGGCGAGCAGGTCGAGATCAGGAAGGTCGACGTTGACCAAAACATGGAAGCCGCGATGAAGTATGGTATCAGGGTCGTCCCGACGCTGATCATAGAGAAGAACGGTCAGGTCATCCAGAAGCTGGAGGGAGTGACCAGGGCTGACGCCCTGGAGCAGTACCTCAAGCCCCTGATCGAGGAAGAATAAGACCAGGTAAGGCCCCTGCAGGTGCAGGGAATTATTTTTTCTTTTCGATGGACATAGATAGAAGAATTCAGGTTCTTTTGCAGGAGCTCGAGGACCGTTATGGTGCGATCTCCTGGTGGGAGGCACCGCCTGAAGAGGTGCTCATCGGGGCCATCCTCACCCAGCAGACCCGCTGGGAGAATGTGGAGCGGGCCATTGCTACCCTCAAGGAGATCCAGTGCTGTTCGGTCACCGGAGTGGTGGAGGCTGAGCGGGAAGTCATCGTGGCGGCAGTACGGCCGACCGGGTTTTACCGCGTGAAGACCGAACGCCTCAAGGCGCTCTGCGGACAGGTGGCGGACCTTGGCGGGGTCGAGGCCCTTGCAGCGATGCCAACGGCAAGGCTGCGTGAAGAGTTCCTAGCGGTCCGTGGGGTCGGCGAGGAGACCGCAGATAGCATCCTCTGCTATGGCTTCGGCCGTCCCGCCTTCGTGATCGATGCCTACACCAGGAGGATCTGCCGGTGCATGGGCATCACTGTGGGCGACGCGAAGTTACGGCGGCTCTTCGAGCAAGCGCTCCCCAGGGACGCTGTGGCATATGCACAGGCACATGGCTGGATCGTTGAGTATGCAAAGGAGTGCTGCAGAACAGAGAGAGGGTGTAAAGAATGTCAGGTCAAGAATTTGTCAGGATAGGAAAAAGGCTCTTCTCAGAAGGGCTTGTCGGAGGAAATTTCGGAAACATCAGTCTGCGGGCCAACGAAGGATTCTATATCACGCGGACCGGGGCATACCTCGACGTGCCAGGCACACCAGTCCTTGTCCCGCTCAAAGGCTCTGCACCCGCTGGGGCGTCCAGTGAGTACAGGGTCCACCAGGCGATCTACCAGAAGACCGGGTACAAGGCAGTCGTCCATGCTCATCCAGCCCATGCGGTGGCAGCCTCGGTCGCTCTCTCCAGAATTGTGCCAGTGGACAGCGAGGGGGAGATGCTCTGCCCCGTGATCCCAGTCGTCGGCGGGGCGCCAGGGACTGATGAACTCGCCGAGAATGTGGCGAAGGCCCTGGAAGAGAGGCCGCTGGTCATCGCAAGAGGCCACGGCACCTTTGCGGCCGCCGACGACCTCGACCATGCCTATCTCCTTACCTCGCTTGCCGAGCACTCGTGCAGAGTGCTCGCCTACTCTGGTTTCTTCGGTGGTTGCAGACGCTGAATTTCCCTCATCATCTCACGGTGGAAGGAGAGGATCATGTCGCTGATCACCCCGAACATAAAGATCTCGAACCCGACCACGATGAGGAGGACAGTGAGGACGGTCAGCGGCAGGTGCTCAATACCATTGAGCCACTCAAAGAAGACATACAGGGCAAGAACCCCGCCGAATGCCGAGATACCGATCCCGATCAGCCCAAAGTAGAAGAGCGGGTTGTTCACTTTCGCAAGCCGGTAGATGGCCGAGACGATCCTGAAACCGTCCTGGAGAGGGTTGAGTTTAGTGGGCGTCCCAGGGCGCGGGAGGTACTTGGTCGGGACGACCGCCACCCGCTGGTCGCACTTGACTGACTGGACGGCCATCTCGGTCTCGATTTCAAAGCCCGCCTCCTTGAGGTGCATCTCCTGCAGCGATGAGAGGGTGAAGGCCCGGTAGCCTGAGAGGATGTCATGGAAGTCGCGACCATGGGCGATCTTGAAGAAGAAGTTGATGACCTTGTTGCCAAAGAGATTGAGGCGGGTGAAGGCGCCTGGCTCAGGGAAGGCCAAGCGGTCACCGATCACGTGGACGTAACCCTTGAAGAGCGGGGTCAGCATCTTCTCTGCGTCTTCGGGCAGGTAGGTCCCGTCACCGTCAAGCATCAGGACATAGGGGAGATCGATGAGGTCGGCGGCCTCGATGATGGCGTTGCCCTTTCCCTTCCCGGTCTGGACACGGACATCGGCGCCAGCCTCTCGGGCCAGGTCCTGGGTACCGTCGGTGCTGTTGCCGTCCATGACCATAATGTGGGGATAGCCCAGGGAATGGAAAGCATGGATCAGTTCTGCTATGGTAGGGGCCTCGTTCAGTGTCGGAATCAGGATGCACACCTGGTCTCTCTCAATCTCCATTGAAATACTATTTAAGAGCCATAATCATAAGTGCTTTCATGCACCTGGCGAAGAAGGGGCTGCGGGTCCTTGGGGTCGCCGAAAGTTTCAGGGGGCGGGAGCATTCCACCCTGGCTGGGGTGGTGATGCGCCGGGACAGGATCATCGACGGCTTTGGATTTGCAGAGGTGACTGTCGGGGGCATGGACGCCACCAATGCAGTCATTTCGCTTTTTAAGGATTTTGAAAGAGAAGACATCAACCTTATCATGCTGAGCGGGTGCGTCATCGCCTGGTACAATATCATCATTCCTGAAGAGGTCTGGATGGAGACTGGGGTGCCAGTCGTCGTCGTCACCTATGAGGACTCAGAGGGACTTGAAGAGGAGATAGGCGCGCATTTTCCTGATGACGAAGGGCGCCTGGATGTGTATCGCCACCTTGGGGCGCGCACGGCCCGCACCCTCCGCACCGGTTACACTGTCTATCTGCGGTCGGCCGGGATCGATGCACGAGAGGCCGGGGCGATGGTCGAGGCCTTCACTCTGGAGGGTAAGATCCCTGAACCTCTCAGGACCGCCCGACTCGCCGCACGCGCCGTTATGCGACATAGGTATGGGCGGAGATGAGGCGTTTTTCCGACTTTGAGTAGATCTCCACCCTCACTGTGTCGCCGGGCTCAAAGGTACCGTCATTGAAATCGACGGTGATCCGGCCATTCGGGCGCCATAGACCCCCCTTACCATTCATCGTCTGGACACCATAGTGATGCGTCGGGATAAAGAGGTGAGCATCCATTGTTGGGATCCTCACATAAAGCGGTTCACCGTTCCGGTAAAATTGTGCGTAGAGGTCGTCTTTGAGATAGTTTTTCTCACGGTCAGGCACCTCCTTCTCCCACTCGAATATCTCTTTCATACGCATCGCCGGGTCGTGATGATCTACCTGAACAGCTGTGTCGTTGTACCAGAGAGTAACCCTGCTGGCCTTTGTGTACTTTCCCTCCTTGTTCGTGTGAGTGACTGAGACGATCTCAAAGATGCATGGTTCGTCCTGCGGGAAGAGGTCAAATGTGGGTGGGAACTCGGGGAGAATATTTATGAGAACAATAAAAAGGGCCGTAGTCAACGCTAGGAGGAGGAGGATGCCAATCTGGTGAGATACACCCTGGTCATCTCCACATAACCGGGCCATTGAGCAGGAATGGTCTGAGTAATATATAGTGTTTCTCATTCTGTTCTCGGGCGAACACTGAATAAAATCAGAGGACAGGATCGTAGGCACCCTGCATCCGAGCATAAGATTTATATTTTGTCTCGGATATGACACCCTGACAGTCAAGGCACTGATGGTGTCGTGTTTTGGGGGGACGAAATGTTAGGTAGAGTGCTGGTTGTACTGCTCCTGCTCCTGCTTCTGGGATCTGGGAGCGCAGTTGCTCAAGAGATGCGAGGTGAGATGATATGGGAAGAGACATTCGGGGGCGAGGTCCTGACCGCGTCCATCTCTCCGGACGGATCGCATATGGCCTTCGGGACAAAAGGGAATGGGGCGCTCTATTTTTATGATATAAATGGAACGCGTCTCTGGGACCACCCGACCGGGTGTCCGGTCTTTGGTTCGGCAGTCTCTGAGAACGGGGAATATGTGGTCCAGGGCGCAGAGAAAGTGCGGGTCTTTACCAGGGAGGGTGCTCACGACTGGCAGTGGGACTCTGGCTTTTTTGCGTATTCGGTTGCGGTCAGTCCGGACGGGAAGTACATTGTGGTTGGGAGCGACAACAAAAAGGTCTACCTGCTTGAGAGGGGCGTAGGAGAGATCTGGCAGAACGAGACGGTCGATGATGTACGTGCAGTCTCGATCTCAGGGGACAGTGAGTATATTGCCGCAGGGGCGGGGAACAATGTCTATCTTTTCGCCAGAAACGGCACCCTCCTCTGGGAAAATCCGACTGCAAAGGGTATCTCCGGAGTTGCGCTCTCGCCGGACGGCAGATTGGTAGCCTCTGGCTCGCAGGACTATCGGGTCCACCTCTATGACCGGGCAAGCGGCGACCTTCTGTGGGAGCATAAGACCGGGAACAGGGTGCATAGTGTCTCGGTCGCAAACGACGGGACGATCGCCACCGGGGCGGAAGATCGGTGGCTTTCGCTCTTCTCTGAGGCAGGTGAGGTGATCTGGAGAGAAAAGATGACAGCAAAAGTCAGCGGCGTCGCTCTCTCTGAGGACGGGACGTCGCTTGCGGTTGCAACCGGGAGCGGTGGAAATCGTGGATTCCTATATTCTCTTGGAGTTTCGGTTGTCGAGGAACCAGTCCCTACTGCAATCATTGAGACAATCAGCACGACTGAGACACCTCAGACAAGAGTGACAGAAGAGCCTAGAGGAGAGCAGGTGGCAGCTGCAGAACTTGAAGAAATAAGAGAGGGCATCCCTCTCCCGGCACTTGTGGCCGGGGGTGGTGTCCTGGTTGCGGTCGGCGCGGCCCTGGTCCTGCTTGGAAGGAGGAGGAAGTAACCTCCTCCTCTCACTCACCGCTCATCTCAGCGATTGCGAGTTCATACATCCAGTCCAGGAGAAGTGGACACTGCTCAACATTGCAGTCGAGCTCGCAGCCGATGCAGGGGATCAGTTCGTCCCCGGCCAGGAGCAGCGAGGGGTCGGCTGCCTGCTGCCGTGCCTTGAGACGGTAGGTCTTGATCCCTTCGTCTCTGTACTCGACCCGGTCGATGAGACCCGCGTCGGCAAGCCTGCGCACGACCCTCGAACATTTCCGGCTGTCGATGTTGAGGAGTTTCCAGAGTTCACTCTGGAGCACCCCCTCAGATCTGGACTGGATGACCTTCAGTGCTTCATCTTCGATAGACGCCATGGCCCATCAGACGAGAGGTGAGATCGTCAGGATGTTGTTCCCTCTGATGACGACCGTGCCGAGGGTGCGCCCCCGCTGGTCGCCGTTGTACTCAATCGTCTCATCCATATGCAGGTTCATGTGTTCGTCGACCGCGACGAGCCGGCCCTGAAGTTTCTTCCCCTCGTCCTTGATCTCAACGACGATCTTAGAATCGACAAGCGAAAAAACCTTCTTGACTGGCAGAACGATACTGTTGACCATCTGAGGTTATGTGGAGGTGGAAAGTATTTAATTTATGGGTGCGAAGGGGACAAAACAGGACGTTGCTGGTCAACATACGCGGGGATGATGAGGCACGATCGACAGGTATGCCTGGCAGAACATAGTTCCAATGGGGCGTGAGACGGCAGCGCCCATTTGGATTTATATTTTCGCGGAAGCCATCCCAGAACATTCCCACCGCACCTTCACAGAAGAGGAGGACGATGGTTGAGGAATGTTTCGGCTCTGTAGAATCCCTTACTTTTTCTGGGCTCGAGTATTTCTCCATCATACGCGCTAGGGGCTCTGCCCCCCGAACCCTCAGGACCACGATGAGGCCAGGCAGAATAGATGACCATTAGGAGAGCGTTGCTGTCCTCGACCTATCATGTTGCAGCAACCCCCCCCACAGAGATGGTCATCCTGAGGGTTTATGGGTGCGCAAAGAAGAGATGAGAATCTCCCTGCCATCATCCGTCGCTATCTTCTGGAAGGGGGAGAGGGGGAGAATTTTCGGATAACCTCACAGAAAAAAGAGAGCATCTCACTCCCTTCCTCTCCCTTTCTTTTCTCCAAGGGTGCCTTCCACCCTCCCCATGCCAGTAAAACATAAGTATGCGGTGGAATGATTGAGTCTGTATGTCTTCACAGGCTTCCATTCCCGTCCCCGCCGACGTCCCTGAGACGGCGCGGGAGACCTATATCAAGAACCTTACCACTATCACCCACGGCACCGGCCGCCTGATGCTCTTTGCCGGAGACCAGAAGATCGAACACCTCAACAGCGATTTTTACGGCGAAGGGATCCCGGCCGACGACGCCGACCCGGAACACCTCTTCAGAGTTGCGAAGCAGGGGCGTATCGGGGTCTTTGCAACCCAGATCGGACTTGTCGCACGCTACGGCCCCGACTATCCCGAGGTCCCCTATCTCGTCAAACTCAACTCCAAGACCAACCTGGTCAAGACCGCCCAGAAAGACCCGGTCAGCCCGCTCCTCACCACCGTCGAGCAGGTCGTCAGGTTCCGGGATCAGAGCGGGCTCACGATCGCTGGCGTCGGCTACACCATCTATCTGGGCTCAGAGTTCGAGGACCGGATGCTGGCCGAGGCGGCCGAGGTCGTCAACGAGGCCCACCAGCACGGCCTGGTCACCGTGCTCTGGATCTATCCCAGGGGCTCGGCGGTCAAGGACGAGAAAGATCCTCACCTCATCGCCGGGGCGACCGGCGTCGCCGCGTGCCTGGGTTCAGACTTCGTCAAGGTGAACGCTCCCAAGAAAGAGGGCGCTGCCTCGGCCGACCTCCTCAAGGAAGCGACCCTTGCCGCAGGCCGGACCTCGGTCGTCTGCGCCGGCGGGTCGAGCGTCGACGAAGAGGCCTTCCTCAGGCAGCTCTACGACCAGATCCACACCGGCGGTGCGCGGGGGAACGCCACCGGCAGAAATATCCACCAGAAGTCTCTCGACGAGGCGGTCAGGATGTGCAATGCCATCTCGGCCATCACCCTGGACGGCGCCTCGGTCGAGGAAGCCCTTGCGCTCTTGAAGGGTAACTGAAACCCTCTCTTCTTTTCGGCCCTCCTGAGGGGGGCGGTCTTCTTATAGGGGATCTGATATAGAGATTCTCGGAGTTGTGGATAATGACGACACTGCGCGAATATCTGGAGTCTACAGGCTGCGAGGCCGGGCTGCAGGACCTTATCATGCTCATCGCCGGACAGGCGACCCCGATCAGGGAGGCCTTCATCACTCATCAGGCCTATGTCAATACCGAGAACGTTTTCGGAGAGCAGCAGGCCGCAATGGACACCTGGGCCGACGCCTGGATCACCCGCGTCCTCGGGGAGTCGGGGCTGGTCAGGGAACTCGCCTCTGAAGAGCAGGAGGAGGTGGCGGTCTTCCCTGACTCGGCCGGGGAGTATGCGATCGTAATGGACCCGATGGACGGGTCGTCGCTGATCCAGACCAACCTCTCGGTCGGGACGATCATCGGGATCTTTGGCGGGGGCAGCGTGATGCAGAAGGGAAGAAACCTGAAGGCCGCCCTCTATATGCTCTACGGCCCGATGACCACGCTCACCCTCTCGGTCGGGCAGGGTGTGCAGGTCTTTGCGATGGACAAAGACGGGGAGTACCGCCTCCTCCACCAGGACATGACGATCCCTGAAGGAAAGAACTACGGCACCGGGGGGACGCGTCCAACCTGGGTCGCCCCTCACCGCGCCTTCATCGAAGCGATCGAAGGGGAAGGGGCAAAGATCCGGTACACCGGGTCCTTTGTGGCCGATTTCCACCAAATCCTCACCTATGGCGGGATCTACTGCTACCCAGCCCTCGAAGAGAAGCCGAACGGCAAACTCCGTCTCCTCTATGAGGCCATCCCCATCGGGTTCATCGCCGAGCAGGCGGGGGGGAGAACCTCGGACGGCCACCGGAGTCTTCTCGACGTCCTCCCCGAAAAACCGCACCAGCGCACGCCCATCTATGTCGGAAGCCCGGGGATGATCCAGAAGGTGGAAGCGGCCTTCGGGACCAGGCGATGAACGCGGTCACGGTCTTCACCGTCGACCTCGGCGGCTACCCGGCCGGGCTGCGGGCCCACCCCCTCGTCGTCGAGCGGGCGGCAAAGGTGCTCAGGGCCGAGCACGGCAGGGTCATCGCCGATTCGTTCGTGACGCGGGTCGGTGGGAGGACCGCCTGCGTGGTCACTCACCAGGAGGGGGCGGAGGTCGACGCCCTCTTTGACAGCGTCCTCTCTGCATGTGCACGGACCGCAAAAGAGACTGGGCTTGCCGACGAGGGGGACGCACAGACCGTCACCCTCCCCCTCGGCGATGAGCGTGCGGCCGAGGTGCTCGTCTTCCTCACCAGCGGGGCTGAGGCGGGGGCATGGGACCGGACCTTTGCCAGGCTCTACGCTGACCCCTTCACCTCTCCGGGTCTGGTCAGCGACCCTCTGATGCGTCAGGGGTTCGAGTTCGTCTGCGACGGCGGCGAGGTCTTTTGCACCCCTGACGAGACCTACGCCCTCCTCGCTCATCTGGACGCAGGCGGGAGGGTGCAGGAGGTCAGGCGAAGGGACAGGGTCCTGGCCGCCGTCGCAAGTCAGGGTGCCGATCCGGGCCTCGTCCTCAGGGCGGGTCAGGGCCTGCCTGACGTCGTGACCGCCCTCGACATTGCTTCGGCGTCAGGACTCATGCCGGTCAGCCTCTGCGACATGAACCCGACCTGCCCGAAGGCCGCCTGCTTGGGGTTCTCGGTCAGGGACCAGATGCTCATCGGCCCTGCCGACCTCTACGACGACCCGGCCTACGAGCGGGTGCGAATGCACACCCGGCCGCGAGCCGTGCGGTGAGTCGCCTGATCAAAGCAATTTTTCCAGGAACTTGGAAAAGGTCGCCTCTGCCAGGGAAGACGACAGCAATATGATCTCCAGGAACATTTTTTTCTCTCCTAGCGTGTCTCTTGCGAAGAGATGATGAGAGAGAGGGGCGGCCAGTCTGATCAACGTTCCTTGCCCAGGGTTCACTCAATTCGTAATGTGAAGATCAGGGGTACTTAGTTCTGTAGAAATCCCCTAAATGCATCTCTCTGTCGGGGGGCGTGCCTTCGAAGACCTGCAGGTCTTCTCAAGTTCGCTCCGCTCACACCTCGAAGATCAGAGACCTTCTCGACTCCTTCCAGTCGTCCCCCCGAACCCCCCAAGCGAGCGATATGTCGAGGACGGCAGCACTCCCTTCATGGTCATCGATTCTGCCTTCCCGGCCCTATCTTCATCCCGGGGGTCCGGGGGCAGAGCCCCCGGTGAGATGATAGGGAAGGTGGGCGAGTCACGCTCACACCAGGAATTGGTGAGGGTTTCTACAGAGTCGAAATCTTTTCATCTTTGTTCTATTCATCCATCGAAGATCAGAGGTCCAGCACTTTGTTCTCTCTTCGCACCGGAGTTACACTCCCTAACTCTCATCCCACGATTGGAAGGGATGGTAGAGATTGTGATCGCGAAGAAAAAGTGTGTGCCATCCTCTTCATCTTTTTTCAGGGTGCGACCATAAGGAGTACGAAGGGTTCTCGAAACACTTCGTGCCTCTCCAGATCGTTATCGCTCGCATCTCGAAGACCCTCGTCATCTTAAACTTACTATCGTTCGTATCTACCAGACTCCAAGGACAAAAATGGATCCGTGAAGATAAAGGAAGTGCGAGCGTACGGTTTCATCGCCTCATCACCGCCCCCCGACCCCTCCCTCTCTTTGTCGTGGGGGTTAGGGGGAGACAACTGAAGGGAGTCGAGAAAATCTTTGATTTTCGAGCTCTGTAGAAACTCCCACTTATTGTGTGAGGGAGACGTGTGTCACCCGCCTTCCCACCTCTTTGGCCGGGGGCGCTGCCCCCGGACCCCCGGGAGCAAGATTGGGCCGGGAAGGTACATTCAAATTCCCAGAAGAGAGATGGCCGTCCTCGACCTATCGTGTCGCGGGGGCCCGGGGGGCGGCAAGCCCCCCGCCAGAGATTTTTATCCTGAGGATTTCTACAAAGCCAGAATTTCTGGAAGGAAGCACTCTGGTTCGATAAGACAGTTCACCTCCAGAAAGTTTTGGGATATGCTCAGGTACAAATATCGATTGGGGCGGCCATCCTCGAATTTATTTCTGCGGGGACCGGAGGGCAACGACCCTCGCTAAGATAAAGGATTCCTACAAATCTTCGGACCCTTATTTCCCAAGGTTCTCCAGGATGTCCTCGCAGGTCTTCACGGTGATCTCGGAGCGCGCCACCAGTCTTGCGGCAAGGAGGGGGGCGGTCTTGGGGTCGAGGGCGATGGCCTGGTTATAGCAGTCCATCGCCTCCATGTAGGGGTCGATGTTGGGGTAAGATGCTTGGGCCGCGGCGCCGGGGGTGCCAAGGGAGCGGTAGGTCTCTTTGAGTTGCTCTTCTTGTTTGATGGAGATGTACAGGAAGGCGTCGCCGCGTTTGATCCAGGCGGCGGCGTTTCCTGGCCGTGCCTCGGTGATGGTATCATAGTAATCAGCGGCTTCGAGGTACCTGCCAAGGCGCAGGTTGAGGTACCCGGCCTTGTCCAACGCGGCCATCGTCTCCGGTTCGCTGGCAAGGGCCTGCTCGCAGATTACTAGGGCTTCATCAAGTTCGCCGGCCATCGAGAGGGCGTCCGCCTTCCCGACCAGCATCTTTGGGTTTTTTGGGTTTTTCATGAGGACGGTGTCGTAGCAGGCAACCGCCTCCTCATATCGGCCCAGTGAAGAGAGGGCGTCTCCCTTCACCCAGAGGAGGTCAGGGTTGTCAGGATCGGCCATGGCAAAGAGTTCGATACAGTCGAGGGCCGGTTCGATATGTCCGGCTGAGAGGAAGACCTCGGCAACGACGGCCCCGCTTCCGGCGGCCTGCTCCTGGAGGTATTCTGGGTCTTCCGCGATCCTGTCGGAGAGAAAAAATGCGGTCCCGACGAGGAGGAGGGCGAGAATGACAGCCCACTTCACCTTCATAATCAGTAATCACAATGGATCACATATAAAATTATTGCATTTTGTAGACCTATTTTTAACCGATATTATTGGATATTGGATATCAATCTGTGAGATCTCTGGTAGCACGCAGGGACAAGATATTCCATGACACACTATATGCAGGTTTCGCCTTGGGGGCCCAGAAAGGACTCTTGCCCGCCTCTCTATGTGTGGGAGGCCGGGGATCCCTATTACTCTCCGTCACGATGAGAGATCTACTGGAAGAGGACCGTCCTGAACATTTCTCCAGGTCGAAAAAAGAGGATGGGTCCATCGGCCCTGCTCAAGCCCCACTCATTGGGGCCGTAAGGCCAGCATAGGACGGTTTTTTCCTGACCGCATCGAGTTTCTTCTCCAGATCGTCAGCAAGCTCCTTTACCCTGCCAAAGTCTTTCTTCCTTGCAAAGACCGCGTCTTCCAGCGCCTTGACCAGGCCCTTGATCGTTTCGTCCTTCTCTGCGTCCTTGATGAGGTCTGCACGCTTGACCAGGGATGCAGCTTTCTCGAGAGTAGCCCGCTGCTCCCCGCCGTACAGGATCTCCCAGGAAAGCCGCTCGAACTCTTCGAGCCGCTCTTTCGGGAGCGACGGCTTCACCTTTTCAAAGGCTTCCTCGAAGTGCGTCTTCGTGAGCCGCACATTTGCAACGGCGTCGGCCCGCTCCTGCGCCGACTTCTCACGCATCGCCTCGATGAACTCGCGCATCGCCGCCAGCTTCGCCTCCCTCACCAGGGCCTCGATATCGGCGCCGGCAAAGCCCTCGGTCCGGTCCACCATGGCGTCGAGATCGACGTCAGAGGCGAGCAACCCCTTGATACCGCGGAGATAGACCTCGAAGATCTTCTTCCTGCTCTCCCTGTCTGGCGGCGGGACATAGACGATCCGGTCGAGCCGTCCAGGGCGCATCAGAGCCTCATCGAGCATGTCGGGCCGGTTTGTCGCCCCAAGCACCATGACCCCTTTGAGTTCCTCCAGGCCATCGAGCTCGGTGAGGAGCTGGGAGACGACGCTCTCGGTGACATGCGTCGAGCCGGAGTACGAGCCGCGCCTGGGCACCAGGGAATCGATCTCGTCGAAAAAGACGATCGACGGCGACGCCTGCCTGGCCTTCCTGAAGATCTCGCGCACGCCCTTCTCAGACTCGCCGACCCACTTCGAGAGGAGTTCAGGGCCCTTCACCGAGATGAAGTTGCACTCGCTCTCGTTCGCCGTCGCCTTGGCAAGCAACGTCTTGCCGGTGCCGGGCGGGCCGAAGAGGAGGATACCCTTAGGCGGTTTGGTCTGCATCCGGGCAAAGACCTCGGGGTACTTCAGCGGCCACTCCACCGCCTCGGTCAGGTCGGCTTTCACCTCTTCGAGCCCACCGACATCGGTCCACTTCACGTCAGGCACCTCGACGAGCACCTCGCGCATCGCCGAGGGCTCGACATGCTTGAGGGCCTCGTCGAAGTCCTCGCTGGTCACCTTCAGTTTCTCGATCAGTCCGGCCGGGATCTCCTCCTCTGACTTGATCTTCGGGATCACCTTGCGGAGGGCGTGCATCGCCGCCTCCTTTACCAGGAGCGAGACGTCGGCCCCGACAAAGCCGTGGGTGATCTCGGCCAGGTGGTCGAGGTCCACGTTCTCGGCAAGGGGCACGCCCCTGGTGTGGACCTGGAGGATCTCGTGGCGTCCCTTCTTGTCAGGGATCCCGATCTCGATCTCGCGGTCGAACCGCCCGCCCCGGCGTAGCGCCGGGTCGAGGACGTCGGGGATGTTGGTGGCGGCGATGACCACGACCTGCCCCCTCGACTCGAGCCCGTCCATGAGGGCGAGGAGCTGGGCGACGACACGGCGCTCCACCTCGCCCTTCGTCTCCTCACGTTTGGGTGCGATGGAGTCGATCTCGTCGATGAAGATGATCGTCGGGGCGTTCTCCTGGGCCTCCTCAAAGACCTCGCGCAGCCGCTCCTCTGACTCGCCATAGTACTTGCTCATGATCTCGGGGCCCGAGATCGAGATGAAGTGGGCGTCCACCTCGTTGGCGACGGCCTTGGCGATGAGGGTCTTGCCGGTGCCAGGCGGGCCGTAGAGGAGTACGCCCTTCGGGGGCTCGATCCCGAGGTGCTCGAAGATCTGGGGGTGGCGCAACGGGAGTTCGATCATCTCCCTGACCATATCGAGTTCCCGGCCCAGCCCGCCGATGTCCTCGTAGTGTATGTCTGAGACCGACTTGCGCTTCCCTTCTTCAGGCTTGTACGGGGTCTCTTTCAGTTCGATCTCGGTGGTGTCGGTGATGATCGCGATCCCCCGGGGGGTCACCTTGGAGATGACGAAGGTGAGCGGGTTGCCGAGGACGTTGATCCTGAAGGACTGCCCCTCGAAGACCGGCCGCCCAGCCATCAACCTGCGGAGGTACTGCTCGCCGCCGACGAGCCTGATCGGCTGGGTGGGCTGGATGACCACTTTCTGGCCATAGCCCACCTCCACCTTTCTGATCTTGACGGTGTCGTCGATCCCGACGCGTGCATCGCTCCTGATGTTGCCGTCGATCCTGATGACTCCCCGGCCAGTGTCTTCAGGATAGCCTGGCCAGACGATGGCGGCGGCCTTCTCCCGTCCCTGGATCTCGATCACATCGCCGGAGACAAGGTTGAGAGCCTTCATCACGTCGATCCCGATGCGTGCAATCCCCCGGCCTGCGTCTTCGTGATATGCTTCCTTTACGATAACGTCAACTTGATCCTTTGACATGGTTTCACCTTGTACGCGTGACTTACTACAAGTTAGTGCAACCAATATTTAAAAATTGTGGACATCTTTTTCATGGAGGACAGGAGATGCACTCACCTTCGGTAATGATCAGGTCCATCTTCCGGTCGAAGGGTTCGCTCGGGATGGACTGGACTTCCTGACAGGAAAAGGCGATCCCGATGACGGTACGATCAGGGTTTGCCGCGAGGAAGCGGTCGTAGTAGCCAGCCCCATACCCGAGACGGTTGCAGCCGCGGTCGAACCCAACCATGGGGACGACCACGGCGTCGAGGTCGGCGGGGGCGACCTGCACCTCGTGGCCGATAGGCTCAGGGACATGGAAGGTGCTCTCGACCAACACGCTCCGATCTGGGATAGAGGAGAGGCGGAGGGTGTGGGTCTCTTTCTCGATGATCGGGAGGACCACCCTCCTGCCCATGGCAAGGAGGGCGTCGATGAAGCCGGCGGTCTCGACCTCTGGGGGCTTGGAGGCGTAGAGCATCACTGTCTCCGCCCTGTCGAGGAGGGGGAGAAGGCGCCTCGTGATGGCTTCGCTCTTTTCTGTGATCTCGTCTGTGGAGAGGGCGGCACGACGTGCCTTGACCTGCTCTCTCAGTGCTTTTTTCTCTATAGCCTGTCTGTCCGGCACAGCACTCATCCCTGAGGCGTTGGATGAGATCCTGGATAAATCCGCTGTTCGGGTCGTGGCGAATCAGGCGCGGGTCGAGAGCATGTGTCAGGAATGCCACATGAAATGTGTTTCACAGAAATTCCTCATCTGGAGTCTGAGTGTCGGGGGGCTGGTCACCTCCCTATACGGCACCTGAATGCCATCATAGGAAACTCACACGATAGAATAGTTCATGTCCTTCATAAATACGATACACCATCCTCCATCCTATCTTCCGGTGGCGAGGCACGTAGATCAGACATGCCGCCCTCAATCGCAGAATTTTTACCGCCACCTCGCGCCGGGGGGAAACCCCCCGGACCCCCACGACGAGGATAGCCAGGGGGCGGCAATGAAGTGGTGGTTCCATGTGGTGTCCTGCTCCGAAGGGGGGGCAAGGATCCACACGCCGGAGACCAAATAGAATTTTCATCCCGTATGCTTGAAACGCAGGTTCATGCCGAATTACTATGAAAATGATCTCAAAAATCGGCTCTCCAGGTTTTTATGATGACGTGCCCTCTTTAGGATCCCTCAAGGACGATACGCAGAGAAGAAATACACCCTCTGAATGATTCTGTCTTCCGCCTTCCCGGCCCAATCGCAATCCCGGGGGTTCCGGGGGCAGAGCCCCCGGCGTGAAGATGTGGGAAGGCGTGGTGGAATGATCCAACGTGCCGCCCTCAATTGCAGAAACTTCCCTGCCGTCTCGCGCCGGGGGGAAACCCCCCGGACCCCCCACGACGAAGATAGCCAGGGGGCGGCGATGAAGTGGTGGTTCCATGTGGTGTCCTGCTCCGAAGGGGGGGGCAAGGATCCACACACCGGAGACCAAATAGAATTTTCATCGCGTATGCTTGAGGCGTGCTTTCCCCTCATGAAAAATTCAACATACCGCCGCTCAGAACGATTCCTTGAATGACCTGAGGGAGTCGGCAAGAATCTTAGTCTTGCCGAGGATGCCGGCAATGAGGATAGTATCAAGGATCTCGTCTCGGGTCGCGCCTTCCTTGAGGGCCGCGCCGATGTGGACTTTCACGCACTTATCAGCACCGGCACCGGCGGCCGCGGCGATGGCCACGAGTTCTGCGGTTTTGGCGTCGAGGCTCTCGGGGCGTGCGGTCTTGTAGTCGCCGAGCGCCGAGAAGACGAAGGCCTCGGGGCGTTCACGCATCAGTTTGAAGATGAAGGGGACGGTGCCGAGCCATTCCTCAGTCTCTGCAAGGACATCGTCGGCCATTTCGTCGGCATGGGAGAGGAAGTCATCGATGGTCTTCTGTGTCGTCGGTTTCATGAATGGATCTTGGGAGGCGGGGGTTATCAGTCTGTCCTTTTTGAATTCGGAGACTCGAATGTATCGAGGAGAAGAGCCTGATCGTCTGGTGTCTCCCTCCTCTCGTCACAGGATGAGAGGTTGTGCCATTGAAAAAAAGATGAACACCCCCACACCATCTTGATCTACCACCCCCCTCTCTGAGTATGGGGATGAGCCTTCCAAGATCAAAGGTCTCAAAAAGGCAAGCCACCTGCAGAGATGGCCATCCAGAGAGTATCTACAATACCGAAAGCAAAATATTCTCGACTCACTCTGGTCACCCCTACACCTGAGCCACAAGATTGGTTGAAGACGGTACAACCTCTTCCGAAATTTGATCCCATCTTCCTCACTCGATCTTTATCAGGAGATCGAAGGTGAGTGATATCAAGTCCAGAAGCGTAGTTGCCGGTGTGAGTGCCAGGGAACCCACTCAGAGGATATCCCGAAACTCTTGGGGGCGGGTGCACCCCCTCGAATCAAAACATTCTTTCCAGAGATTCTAAACGCATATCTTTCGCGGGGGTGTTTCACCCACCCAACCTCCAACTGTTGAAGAGTGGCAGGGGATCACACTCCTTCTTCATGGTTTTTTTCTCAGCCTTCACCCACCAATCCCCATTCCGGGGGACGACCAGAGGGAGTCGAGAAAATCTTTGATTTTCACTGTGTGAGTGGTAACGAGCTGAAATGATGAGAGTCTTCGAGAGCCCCCAGTGCGGGAGTGAGAGAAGGCGATTGGATGCATGGGAGCGTGACAAAAAGATGACGAAATCTCCACTATCATCCATCTCTCTCGTCAGTGAGGATGATAGTCAGAGAACTTTGGGATGACCTCTCAGACAGATCTGTGAAATATTTCTCCATGACCCAAAGCGAAAAAAAGATTCAAAAAATTTTTTAATTTTTTAGAAATGGAAATTCTTGTTGACGATCTTGAGGGCGCAGTAATCGCCGCACATCGTGCAGCCGTCGGTGTCGGCGGGCATCCGCTCGTCCCTGATCTTCTTCGCACGCTCAGGATTCATGGCGACCGCAAACTGACGCTCCCAGTCGAGATCGCGACGGGCATGGCCCATCTCGAGGTCGTCGTCGCGCTTCTTGAGTTTGATCATGTCGCCGACATGGGCGGCGATCCGTGAGCTCATCACGCCTTCATAGACCTCCTCAGGGGTGGGGAGGGCAAGGTGCTCTGCCGGGGTGACATAGCAGATGAAGTCGGCGCCGCAGGCTGAGGAGATCGAGGCGCCGATCGCGGCGACCCGGTCATCGTAGCCAGGGGCGATGTCGGTGACCAGGGGGCCGAGCATATAGAAGGGCTTCCTGTTGGTGACCCGCTTCTGGACGACGACGTTCGCCTCGATCTCGTCGAGCGGGATGTGGCCGGGTCCCTCGATGATCGTCTGGACCCCGAAGTCGTTGGCCTTGTCGGCGAGTTCGGCATTGATAATCAGTTCCTGGAGCTGCGCCCGGTCGGTGGCGTCGTGGACAGCCCCGGCCCGCATGCCATTGCCAAAGGAGAGAGTGACCTCGTGCTCCTTGAGGATCTCCAGGAGGTAGTCGAACTCAGCATAGAGTGGGTTCTCCTGCTCGTTGTGGAGCATCCATGCGGTCATGAACGCCCCGCCGCGGGAGACCAGGCCGCCGTGCCGGCCTTGGTTCTGGAGCCTCTTCATCGTCTCCAGGTTGATGCCGGTGTGGATGGCCATGAAGTTCGTGCCGAGCTTCGCCTGTTCTGCGGTGATCCTGAAGAGGTCGTCAGGGTCCATGAAGACGACGCCGCCCTTCTTCTGTGCGGCTTCGATGAAGGCCTGGTACAGGGGGACGCTCCCTACCGAGAGGGTCGTCGCCTCGATGACCCGGCGCCTGATATCCAGGAAGTCGCCGCCGGTGGAGAGTTCCATAAGAGTGTCGGCTCCGGCGAGTTCGGCCTGCCGTGCCTTCTCGATCTCCTGGTCGACGTCCACGATATCGGTGGAGGTCCCGATGGATGCGTTCACCTTGGTCCGCAGTCCTTCGCCAATACCGCAGATCTTGACGTCCCGGTATGGGGAGACCGGGATCGTGATATGGCCCTCGGCCACGCCGCGGCGGACAAAGTCCTCGGTGACGCCTTCCTTCTCGGCGACGATCTTCATCTCTTTCGTGATGACGCCGCGTTTTGCGTCCTCAATTAGTCCCATGCCCTTAAGGTAGGGGAAACCCCAAGATAAACCCTCTGTTTACCCAATCCTCACTAAATTTTGCTTGTTCGCAGATCAAGTAAATTTGTTTACCTTTTAACAAGTGTATTTTTCTCGACGGATCGTTACCCTAAATCCGCAGGAGTGGACATATCTCTATAATATTAGTTATATTGATGAATTGAACCATATAAAATTATTTTTTCCAATAATCTCATATTATAACATCATTAAAATTTAGAAACCATTACCTAAAGTTCAGATAAATACTATCCTACGTGAGACCCGAGAGGCCCCACAGAACAAAATCCCTATCCAAGGCAGGATGTGATGCGCTGGTCATTCTCTCAGCCGGAGGCATCCTCTTCCTGACCGCCGTTTATCTCGATGCCTTTGAGATGTTTGTGGAGTTCACTCGTATCTATGAGCGGTGGGAGATAGACGAAATCTTCACTGCGGTCCTCATCCTCTCAGTGGGACTCGCCATCTTCTCACTGCGACGGTGGCGTGAACTCAAGACCGAGATGCAGACGAGAAAAAAGACCCAGGAACGTCTGAACCTTGCCATCAAAGGGGGATCCCTGGGAGTCTGGGACTGGAATGTTACAACTGGTGAGATATCGTTGATCCACGGATGGGTAAAAGGCCAGGATCACCAGTCCGCAGAGGAAGAGATGCACGTTTCAATTCTGGAAGAACGCATCCATCCCGAAGATCTCCCCCTGCTAATAAATAAAATGGCAGAGGTGCGAGACGATACCATGCCCTACTATGAAGAAGATTGCCGGGTCCAGGATCATAAAGGTGGATGGCGGTGGGTGCATGTCAGAGGCAAGGTGACAGCTCGCGACGAGAATAGGTGCCCTACAAGAGCGACCGGCATATCCAGAGACGTCACCGAGGTTCACCGGACCCAGGATGCCCTCGGGGAAGCAAACAAAAAACTCGACCTCCTCTCCAGCATCACCAGGCATGACCTCCTCAACCAACTTGGCATCATCATCGCCTGTAATGGCATGATCGAGGAGGCGATAGGCGGCAATGAGGCGCTCAAGGATTTTACCAGGTGTGTGGCCACTGCGACCGATACGATCAGAGAACAGATCGCTTTCATGCACGACTACAGGAGCATGGGGGTGAAGGCACCTGCATGGCAGTGCGTGGGAGCGATCGCCAGTGCCACCGGAGAGAAGGCCTCGCTCGAAGACCTTGAAGTCACCGTCCTCACTGGGCGGCTTGAGATCTTTGCCGACCCCCTCTTCGAGAAGATCCTCTTCAACCTCGTGGACAACACCCTCCGTCATGGGAAGAAGGCGACGAAGGTCAAGGTCTCGTTCCGTGAAGAAGAGGGCAGAGGCGTTATTGTCTATGAGGACAACGGAGTCGGCGTCCCCTCTGCTCTCAAGGAGAAGATCTTCACCCGCGGATTTGGCCGAGAGGACTCAGGGCTTGGGCTCTTTCTTGTGAGGGAGATCCTTGCCATCACCGGGATGACCATCACCGAGACCGGGATCGAGGGCAAGGGAGCCAGGTTCGAGATCGCCGTGCCCGCCGGAGAGTTTCGGTGGGGCCACTCCCAGGACGAAGTTACACCTTGAGACGAGAGCACACCTCATGCATCCCAATGGAAAAATCGTCGTGATTTTTGGGGGGACGCACGAGTTCTTGGGGGGAACATACCCGGAATTCTCCAGGGCCGGAACACCACCTTGAATCATAAATTATTCAGTGATTCTGAATGCATATCCTCCGCCGGGGAGCGTAACCCCCTCCATATCCTCCACGTGAAGAGAGAGTTGAGGACGGTAGTACCCCCATCATGGCCATCCATTCCTGCCATCCCCACTCAATCCTGGGGCCGAGGCCTGGTGGAAACAAGTGTAAACGAACATAAGAATATTTTGGCTTTATGGCTCTGTAGAACCTCTTACCTCTTGTGTGGGGGAGATGTGTGTCACCCGCCTTCCCACCTCTTCGGCCGGGGGCGCTGCCCCCGGACCCTGGGGAGCACGATAGGGGCGGGAAGGCTGTGCAGTTGCAAAATGACCATGCCGAGGGGGTGCGATCCCCGTCAGTCAATCTTCATCAACGGGGGGTTTGGGGGGCGGCAAGCACCCCGCCAGAGATCATCATCAAGAGGATTCCTACAGAGCCATTTCCTGTATTCTCATCTTCGCTCCACTCACACCTCAAAGCCGGGGAGAGAGCATCACCACGAGGATTTACCATGAGGTCATCCCAAAACTCCAACCCTCTCCTTCTCAGAAGAG